>DASZLH010000228.1:0-10194 GCA_035552495.1 Kapaibacterium sp. (SeqCode)
TTTGCGGTGGTCTTTATGGTTGTTGCCCTCGCCGGATCGAGCCGGATAACCGAATGGCCAACGGTCCTATTCCGAATGACAGCGGTCATTGCGATCGTATTTGCAGTCAATACGTGGTCCAGGCTTCGACCCGGCAAATTATCGCTGATCGTCAAGCTTTTTTATGTCGTCGTGTTGCCGCCCATTTTTTTTAAGGTCGCCGAATTCATCGCGTTTCCGCTGCATGGGCATGATTTCGATTCGATGCTCATCCTGGCGGACCGCATGCTTTGCTTCGGTGCGAATCCGACGGTGTGGCTGTACCAGCATATTCCGCTCATCCCCGGGTTCGTTGAGTATTTACAAATTTGTTATTCGCTCTTTTATTTTCTTCCGCTGGCCTTAGCGGTCGAGATGTATCGCCGAAGCCGGAACGATGATCTGCAGACAGTATTTTTCGTGGTGCTCTACGGGTTTCTGATTTCGTATGTCTCCTATTTCTTTTTCCCGTCGGTTGGGCCGCGGTTTACGTTGCACGATTTTACTTTGACTTCGAAAGAACTTCCTGGGATCTTTGCCACCAATTGGCTGCGCGATTTCTTAAATTTTGGTGAGAATATTAAGCCAGGGATCCCCCTTGCCGAAGCACTGCGGGTTGTAACGCGCGATGCCTTCCCGAGCGGTCATTCGGAAGTGACGATTCTGACGGTTATTCTGGCATTCAAATTTCGCGCGCGTTTGCGCTGGCCGCTTGCGATCGCTGGTTCGAGCCTTGTTTTCTCTACCGTCTATCTGCGCTATCATTATGTGGTCGATGTCCTCGCCGGCGCGCTCCTGGCCATGTTCGTTCTCTATAGCTGGGAATGGCTCCGCGACCGGATGATCTCGCTGCGCGCGGGACTACTGAGAATACTATAAAAAATTACGGAGCGGTATATCTCCGGCGAGGTTTCGAGGAATCGGATTTCGTTTGCGCCGAATAGCGGGAGCGCGGTGTTCCCATCCCGATTCGAAACGCTGTGTTCGTGCTATCGGAATTCACAACGGTGTAATCTTTTGGTATGTCAAAGACAGCATCATCTAATTTTTCTTCGGTAATATCGGTCATTTCTCCTTTTGCGAAGGTCTTCCCATCCCGTTTGACTTCGAATTTAACTGGTATTTTTCCGGCGACGGGCCGCATGACGGCGAAAATTTCATCGAGGCCGCCCGCGCCCTGATTGCCGCGTCCTAAAAATGCATCGCGGACGATTTCGAATGCTTTGATCTTGTCGTTCGAAGAGAGCCAGAGATCGAGATCGGTGCCATCGCGCGTGGCGTGGTATTCTTCCGCGTCGAGTCCGTTAATTGTCTCTTTCTGGCCGGTCGGCTGCGGCAGCATCTGCGCGAGCGAATCGAACATTCCGGTGTGCGCTCGAATCGAATCGTCGATCTTGCCGCGCATGGTATCGACGCTGCGCAGGTTCGTTACCATCGCCATGTGGTTCGGCATAAGGACCGTGAGCGTGCGCGCGTCCCGATCGACGATCGACCGCATCGTAATGAGTCCACCCAGGATCGCAACATCGTAGGCGACTTTGTTTTCGCGGACGAACATTTTGAGCGTCATGTTGCTGAGCGCACCGAGCGCGGCCATTCCTTGCGGGCGCTCTCCATCACTATCGGTACGAGCGCTCATCATATCGGCGATGCCCGGCACCTGGATCACTTCGGTGATCGTGCCTTCGAAACTTTTCGCTGGCATTTGGCTGCGCTCGGCACAGGATGCTAAAGCGAGCGAAAGAATAAGAAGAATACGCACCCTCGACGATGTTGGGAAAGAGACAGTTCGGATCATAGAATTCGAAAGATTAACACATGTTTCAGGTTCAACGACAGGAAGTGTATGATGTTTCCCCCACAGGCATCACAGTGCTTTCTATCTGGCAGGGAAGTTGCTCATTTGCACCGGTCATACTACCTCGAACCATGAAACAAACCGCGCTTCTTTTTCTCGGAATTCTTATTATGGGATGCAGTGGCAATACTCCGCTGCCTGGCATTTCGGACACCACGCAAAAAGTGCAGACGCAAACGACAGGCGATGCCGTGAACCGCGTTGCGGACGATAAAGAATTGTTGCGGCAGGCGCTCGTGCTCGCCGATTCCAAAGGCACGCTCGAATCGGCGCTTACCGAAGCAGCGCAGGATTCCATTGTCGGGATCCGAATGCGCGAAGCGCTGGTGCTCGGTACGGAAGCAAAACAAAAAGCTACAGCTCCGCCGCCGAAAGGCCCGGTCCATCACGCCAATGGAGGAGAAAACAAGGCGGGAGGAGAAAATAAAGCCGGGACAGAAAATAAAGCCGGGACAGAAAATAAAACAGGAACAGAAAATAACAATGGAGGAAAACAGCCATGAGTGCCGATGTTTCCTGGATGATCTGCTGCGAAGAGTTTATTGTAAAAGATAGCGGTCTCTGCGATGCCAAAGACTTGCTCTTCGAATTACATACCGAGCGCGTGCCCGTTACGGGATCGGTCGAAATCGACGTGGCCGCGCTCTGGCGCAGCACAGATTATACTACCGAACCGCCGGTCCAGGCTCGCCTTGCTATTATCGCGAGCGATGGGACCGTGCATCCCAGCAACGAGATGTGGCAGATCGCGTTTACCAGCCCGCAAGTATTGTGGTACAAACGAATCACCGATTTGTACTTGCATTCGTTCGGATTTACTTCGATAGCTGTGCAGGCGCTCGAAAATGGCGATTGGCATACGATGAAAGAATTTACAATTCTGGTTCTCGAAGGAACATAACCGATTCTTAACAAGGAACATAACCGATTCTTAACATTGCTCGCGTTTTCTTCCTGTTCCAACAAGCACAATCGGCTGCTTGGTATGAATTTTCTAAAAAAATAAGTGCGGCTTCTATTGTAACTTTAGCCTATACCGGGTGTTATTACAATAGTAAAATATAGAAGTTATACGTGCTCGCTAAAACCTCTTCGATATTTTATTGTGGCCCTGTCAGGTTTCGTCATCAGGGCCACGCCTTTCAATATTGACTGTGGACTTAGTGGGGAGTAAGTTTGCAGCGCCATTGCTCTCCTCAACGAAGTCACGCACGGCGTATTCCTTCGGGTTCGTTCATTATGGTCTGTTCGATTTCGGTCGTTACCAAAAACTTGCTGGGTATGAAAAAAACTCTCGAGTGCTTCGCGGGCTGGCTTGCCGTTATGCTCGTATCGATGGCCTATCTGCCGCAGGCAGTTCGGGCGCAGCCGAGCGATCAGCTTACAGAGGTCCGCGTCAATCTGCATCTCGCCGGTTGCTGCGAAATGAAAGGCGATTGGAAGGGAGCCGAAGCTTACGACCACAAAGCAAATGAAGCGGCGGTGTTGCTCCCGCTCGAGTCGCGCGAGTGGTATCGCAGTATTACCTCCCTCTTTATTGCGCGCGCGGCTTCTCGCCTCCACGATACTCCGACTGCTCGCAGCGGGATCGCTTCGGCATTTCGGCATCGGTTTTCGAATGCCGTATTGATCAGACAGGACTCACTCCTCGTTTCGGTGATCGGACGGCCGTGGTTCGACTCGCTTGCCACATTCTGGGATAAAATTCATGAGAGCAATCGGGAGGAGTGGGTACCGCAGATACCGATTGTGTTTTATCCCAACGATTCAAATTACCCTTCGACACAAAAATTTCCTATTATTTTCGCGTTACATGGCGGCAACGATAATTACCGCGCGTTCTCTCGATATTGGTCGGGCGTTGCGAACTCCGCTCATGCTATCGTCGTGGTGCCACCGGGCCCCTACCGTAATTCCGAGATAGAAAATTCATGGGAGTATAATATCGATACGATCGCTCCCGCATTTATCCGGTTAGTCCATGATTATGTGATCAAAACAGGCGCGGACTCCGGGTCGATCTATCTTGCAGGGTATTCTCAGGGCGCGCAAGTCGCGGTCACGCTGGCGCTCGAACATCCCGATCTATTCCGCGGAGCGATCTCATTTTCCGGATTTATTTTTTCCCCGATTACCGACAGCATGCTCGATTTTGCACGCAAGCTCGGAACCCGCATCTATGCTTTGTCGGGTGAATGGGATGAGCGGGAGTTCCTCTCAAGAATAACGAACATCCACAACCGGTGTAACGCCGAGGGCATCCCATTCCAATTGGAATTCGAGAAGGCGATGGTCCATGAAGTGCCGCTCGATTTTACGAAACGGTTTTCCGATGCCTGGTCCTGGGTCCGTGAACCCTTCGAGGCCATGCACGAGAATGAGAAATAACAGATATTCCGAGGCTCCCTTAAAGGACTTGCCGAGCACATTTACGCGGGAAGGATTTGGGTAGATATTTCGTTCGCTTGGTGGCTTCTATTTCAAATGGGAGCTGCTCCTTTTGAAAAATGGAGCAGGAAAACGAAGAAAAAATTCTTCAAAAGTGTCTTTTATTTTGAATAAGACCTTTCTGAATTTTTGGCGTTTTCCTGGTATTTTACAATAGTTTTATACACTTCAGGTATACCTGTAGCACCGTACTCCTCCAAAGGATCGGAACACGATGCAAGCCAGCAAGCAATGATTGCAGGCAATGGTGTCGCCAAAGTGTTGGAACAGCAGTTATTGATAACGGCGAGTATTGCGGGGTTTTTTAGAATTCCCTGCGAGAAAACGCTCCCTTAAAGGGCGTTGCTCACCGGATAAGAGGATGATCATTTGACTACCTCCAGCCCGGAGGAAATTCCCTGCGTTGGGAAGTGACCATTATCGATCGTGAAGTTCGTTCTATATCTTTTGTCATTACTCGAACGGCTTGGGTTCTTTTGGCAGCATCGAGGGCGATGGTTTCGTCAGCGATGTGGGGCCCAAAGTCCGCAGCGCTTTTTAATAGCTCTTCGTAGAGCTGCTTCGCGCTGCATACTCCTTTTTAAAAAAGGCTGGGCTTTCTCGTGGGAGCCGTTCGTAGTGATAACGCGGTATGTACGCTTGTTTTTTCCTATCCCGCAACAAGCACGATGGGACCATCGCTTGGAGCATACGGGAAAAGAGCTTCACCCTGATCGCTTTCGGTCATCGGATCGGTTGAGGTTACGATGGGTGCTGACTTTTGCGGAAGCAGCATCGCCGGCGATGCGCCCGGACCTGGAAACATATAGCAGAAGCCCGCGCGCGATACTCCGGCGAGTTCGGAGTCATTGGCCGCGCACCGATAGGGCAAGCGGCGGTGCCAATCGTTTTGGTGCACTGTTGACGCTCTGCACTTCGTGTGACCTTGCTTCGTAACATGATCGAATGACGAGTGCTATTACATGGGTGATGGCTCCTCGTTTTACGCATTTCGTCCTCATAATTGGCTCGCCGCGGCGAGCGCCCGAGCTCCCCAGCTCGAACTGCCTGGTTCCTCCACTCACGGGTGCGAGCACTAATCGTGCGGCTATTGGCTGCCTCGAAGATTTCATTTATTAGGCAACTATGAATTAGGAATGATGAATTATGAAAAAGAGGTTCATCACTCCTAATGATACATTGGCCCTCACATAATGAGCCGTGAGTTACACACATCGATTACGAAAAGAGATCATCATCAACGCGCAAAGCGAGGATGAGATCCGCATAGCAATAACGGAGGACCGAGCGCTCGTCGAGTTGTTCATCGAGACTCCGGAAACCGAGCGCCACGTAGGGGATATTTATCTCGGACGCGTCGCTAAAGTTATCCCTGGCATGAACGCCGCATTCATCGACGTCGGTCTCGAGCAGGATGCCTTTCTCCATTTTTCCGACGTCGGCGATTCCTACGAAAGTTCGTCTGCGTTTCTGGCTGGCGAAGAGGCCGAAATCCGCGACGACGATGAAGAAGAAGAGGAATATCTGGTCGAAGAAGGCGCGACGGCCGCCGAACAAAAAGTGTATCGGCCCCGTGGCGGTCGCGGTGGACGAGCGACCCGCTCGAACGATCGTGGGCTTTCGCAACGCACCGCGCCGCCTTCCAGAGGAGCGGCGCAGGAACGCATCGCCGATGCTGGCCATGCACAAAAAGGAACGAGCCTCGACCTTCGGCTTGCTGGCCAGCGTGATGAAAAAGCCGCCGCCGGGCCCGACCGAGGACGCCCAGGCGGCAGCGCACATACACAGCGGCCTGTTCCCTCTCTGCTCCAGGCAAATCTCAATCTTGAACCAGACCAGCCCATCCTCGTGCAAGTGACACGCGAAGCGTTTGCGAATAAAGGCGTCCGGGTGACCAGTCGTATTTCGCTTCCGGGACGGTTTCTCGTGCTCGTTCCATTCGAACCTGGCATTGGCATCAGCCGAAAAGTGTATTCGGTCCGGGAACGCACGCGCTTGCGCCGGATCGTCCGCTCGCTTAAGCCGCGCGAACTCGGCGTGATCATTCGCACCGTCGCGGAGAACAAGGAAGAATCCGCGTTGCGGGAAGACCTCGAAAAATTGCTTCAGCAGTGGCGCGATCTCGAAAAGAAAGTTCGCGAGATCAAACCACCCACTCTCGTCTTCCAGGATTCGAGCCTGACTTCGAGCGTTATGCGCGATCTCTTTACGCCGGACATAACGCGCATCGTGATCGACTCGCGGAAAATGTATCGAGAGGTCATGGACTACGTCGAGTGGGCCGCTCCAAATCTGACGGGGACCGTCGAACTCTATCGCGGCACCAAGCCCATCTTCGATGCATTCGACATCGAGACCCAGATCGAACAGACGCTCACGCGAAAAATTATGCTGCGCTCCGGCGGCTATCTCTTTATCGAACACACCGAGGCGATGGTCGTTATCGATGTGAATTCCGGACGCTATGCCGCACGTCGCGAGCAGGAGCTGAATTCGCTGAAGACGAATCTTGAAGCCGCGCGCGAAGTTGCGCGGCAGTTGCGGCTTCGAGATATCGGCGGCATTATCGTTATCGACTTCATCGATATGTCCGACGAGCGCAACCGGAAGAAAGTCTATGACGAAATGAAGAAAGAACTCCGCAAGGACCGCGCGAAGAGTTCGATCCTCCCGCTGACGGAGTTTGGCCTGATGCAGATCACCCGGCAGCGCATTCGCCAGTCGATCGTGCAATCGCTTTCGGATACGTGCCCCGTCTGCGGTGGCACCGGACTGCTTGTCAGCAAAACGACGATCCTCAAGCAGATCGAGCGTTGGCTCGAACGCTTCCGCGCATCGTCGAGCGAGCGCAAGCTCTTGATGCGCGTGCATCCAACACTCGGAGAAATGCTCACGTCCGGCCTGATGTCGCCGCTCCGAAATCTTCAACTCAAATATTTTCTCCGTTTGAAAATCGAACTCGACGAATCGCTGACCGGCGACGAATTCCGTTTTTACAGTTCGAAACAAAAGCGGGACATTACTTCGGAATATTCTTCGACAGGAGTCGAACACGTAGAAGAAGACGAGCACGATCATTCGGACGAGGCACCTTCGGAAACACCGGAGGATTCGCACGCACCGTTCGAAGAACAGGAAGAGGACTACGAAGCGCTCATGGAGGAGAATGCCGAGTCGTCGTACGACTCCGAGGAGTCAGACACGGCATATCGGGCATCGGCTCCTATGCAGCATCGGCTCAAAAAGCGTTCGCAGTAAGAAAGTAACGAGGAGCGCGTAATGACCAATGAGTGGCAACTTATCCTAAGAGTCTGATAACTCATTCCTCGTTACGCATTCCTCGTTACGCGCGCCTCATTACTTCATGAAATTTTTGTTATCGAATTTTTAAATTTTTATGGAAACAGCGGGAATTTTTGGCCCGCTCGAACGCATTGTATTACACGAAGGCACTGTGAGTGCGAACTTACAGCAGCCTAATGTGGTGAAGGTGAAAGAAGCGCGTGTAGCCTGGGGCGGGATGCCCCGGGCTATATGCGTTTAAAGGGTTTGTCAGAACTGGGGAATTGTCAGAACCTTGATTTTAGGAGATTTTATTGATTTTTGAGATTGGTTTTTATTTTGAAATTTGATTCGTGTTCAATCTTCCTTAATCAATAAAATCTCCTAAAATCAAGGTTCAGAAATAATCCCTGTTCTGACACTTAAAAATTCTGCCGGACCATCCCGACAATCCGGAAATCGAATTTCGATTCGCCGCTCACCGGCTTATCGAGATAGAGCGGGAAATCGATCTGCGCTTCGGTGCGGTCGAGGTCTAAATTCCACGAGCGATTGAGCCAGCTATCGACTCCGAAAAACCGGAGGCCAACTCCGGCATCGCTCATCAGGTCACTCTTGAGTTGACAGGTGCAAAATGCATTCGTGACGAGCCCCGCATCGGCAAAGAACGTGAGTCCGAACATATCGAATACTCTTCCCAAAACCGGAATTTCGCGCAGGATCGTGAATGGAAACAGCGAGCGATTGCCAATTTCGAACGTGCCGCTCGCCGCGACACGTCCGGCGAGATTCTCGTTCTGCAAATATCCGCGCACGAGCGGCCCGGACGCAACCGCATTCCGAATTTTATCGCGAACGCCGGAGCCGAAATTCGACCCTAAAAAATCTGAAAAATGATCGGCGTCACTTGCCGATGCAAGCTGGAAGAGCGTTTCATAGGGTACCGAGCCATTGATTGGTTGCATACTACCCCCGAAGAAACGGATGAACGCATTCCAATCGCGCGCGATGTCGAGACGGTCGTCGATCATTCCGGCAAGCTTGGAATAATTCGCGCGCGGATCGCCAATACCGGTTTCCACTTGTCCTGCAAAGGCGAATTCATTGATGGAGGATTCATCGTGGAAGGTGTAGCCCCCGAAGACATGATTAATTGCAAGTGGAAATCCAGAAAGGTTATAACCCACGTTAAAAATATGTATCGGTGTTGTGGTGCCAGGAAGAGGGACGATCTGACTGAGATTTAGCCCAAGCAGCCCTCCGTCAACAGGAACAGCCATAATATCGACATCCGTCCATGGCGAAAGCCAGTCAAGTACAGTGTGATATTGAAGAACTACAGCCGCTCCCTCGAAGCCATGCTGGCTGACTGCTTCGCGAAATCCAATTGCAATTCGGTCAGTTCGATCTAAATAACTACCCAGGAGTGTCCAACCGATAGCCCAGCGATTTTGGAATGTTCCATCGAACGGTGCAATAAAGGGCGCCGACCTTACAGCATATTTATTAATTGGTTTTACATCCCCGAATATCTTTGGAACGAGATCGACTTCCATCGGCGGAAGCCAGCAGCTCGTATTATTCAGTCGATTCACATCAAGCAAATCGAGCGAAGGGTTAATTTCGACCTGGACTGGGTGCTTCGTGAATGTATAGGTGTACGTCCGCTCGTCAGCGACGGTGCGGAGCCAGTCATCGACGGGTATCCACTTTTGCTCGGTCGTGCCATCGTCGAAGGTGAAGACAAGATCGATCGGCATGACGGCGCGCTCTTTTTTCTCAATTGTCACGATTGCAGTATTACCCTTGACATGAAAATGATCGACCGCATAATCGAGCTTCCAGGTCTTATTAAACCACTCGTCGAAGAACCAGCGCAAGTCGCCACGGGCGCGCACGCGATTGGTGTCTCCCTCGCGCCGCTCGATGTCCTCGGCGGCATTCATGATGTCATCCGGATACGGGTGCTTGAAGCGCCAGCGTTCGTAGTAGAGATGCATGAAATCGTCGAACGCTTTGTCACCCATCGTGTAGCGCAGCATGAAGAAGACGCTCGATGTATGCGGGTAGGTCGCTTCGGCGTAATCGCGATAGCTAAAATACTCGTCGGCCTTCTGCTCGCTCGGTTCCTGATTGCCAGAGAGTTGCTGCATAAGGGCCGCGCGATAATTCGAGGTGCGCTCGTCGTCGTTATATCCCAGGCCCGGAGCGAATGAATTATTCCATCGCCCAAAATATTTTTCCTGCACGAAGGTCGTGATAAAGGTATTGAAGCCTTCGTCCATATAGCCGTAATCGGTCTCGTTCGACCCCATCATCATCGGATACCACTGGTGTCCGAGTTCGTGCATCATAGTGTTCTGCGACCAATGTTGCACCGAGCCGCTCTGATATGGACCAATATAAACGATGCCGGGATATTCCATGCCGCCTTCGTAGGTCTCGCACATGAAAATATTTGGGTACATATATTGCCCCGCAAATTTCGAATTGGTTTGAATCGTGAGCAGCACGATCTTCGCGGCTTCCTTCGACCAAAAATCGCGCGAGTTATTCCAATAGAGCGCGTGGTGCATGATGCCATTATC
>DASZLH010000229.1:0-7408 GCA_035552495.1 Kapaibacterium sp. (SeqCode)
GCTGTATTTGGCGCACCGCTCGTTCCCGAATCACCTTTAGCCAATAAGCCGGATTGCGCGATCGTGACCGAATCGAACGATACGATTGCAATCGCACCGCCGCCGCCGCCGCCAGAGCCAGCACCCAATGTCTCGTTTAGAGAATTCCCCGACGCTCCTCCGGAACCACCGGCAAGTGGAATCAGAAACCGGCCACCATTCTCGACGCCCTGGTTCTGCCCAATTCCTTCCCCCTGATTTCCATTCGTGCCAAATCCGCCGCCGCCGCCGCCATACTCCTGAGGATTTGGAGGTGAAGTGGGGGTAGCTTCACCACCGCCGGAGCCGCCGCCAAATCCACCGGCACGTGACGTATCGTTTCCCACACCTCCGCTTCCACTGCTGCCGAATGGCGCTCCGGTCCCTCCACCGCCGCCCTGATCGTCCGGCACCGACCCTCCACCGGCAATGCCCGTAATGGAAGATCCACCAACAGTATTGGAAGCAAGCGACCCTGAACCTGCATTCGATATCGCCGAATCATTTCCGTTGCCTCCGCCAGTATATCCTATCCCACCTATTCCCTGATTTCCATGTCCTCCTCCGCCGCCACCCGGACCGCCATTTAGTCCTTCTGCAGATACTGAGATCGACGAATTCGTTAATCGGATAGGGCCACGAGAGAGAATTGTCACTGGCTGCAACCGGAAATTTTCCGTATCCGCTGAATTTAGATTTTGAAGCGGAAATGTAATAGCAGCATTCAGGGCAATAAGAGAATCTACTATTATCGTATTACCGTGAGAAAGAGTATCGTACGGTGGACTACCCAGAGTAACATTCCCTGAAAGTAGTGGAAGATGTTGTGGCTCTGCAATCGCGAAGGAAGATGTATCATTTCCAGTCGTGCTCGATATAAAAAACGGTATGACACCCGGCGCTGCATCTGGCATAATGAAGATGGGAATTTGCGTCAACCGACCCCTCCAACTGACTTGAACTGGGCCGAACAAAACGCGCGAGCTATCCTCTGCGTGGACTAATCGAGCTACGGCAAGATCGAGCGAATCGGGTCCGAACGCTCCGATGGGATTTGCTTTCGCAAGCACCTCGATGACAACGGTCATTCCCGGTGCGGCAATATCGGGACGGATCGAGACGATCCGATACTGTTGGGCGTGCAATTGGGATGAAACGAAACCTGCCGTAAAACCAAAAACGAGCAATACCAGTGCAGGCAGTTTAATAATTGCCCACCGATCTTTACTTCGCTTTCCAACTCGCACAACCATAACTATGACCTAACCCTTTTTCGGAGCTAACCATTTTTCGGAGCTCGCTGTATTGTTATATTAACCGTTCGGGAGAAGAATCGTCCCTCGGGAAGTCGATTATCATAGAGTAAATCTCGCGAGCCATGCCCTTCTGTCAGCACATTATTAGGCTCGGCGGCATGATGTGCGTGAAGTAATTCATCCAATCGCTGCTTTACTTGTGCTGCACGCTCCTGACTGAGCGCATCGTTATGCAATGGGTCGCCCGTTTCATCTGTGAATCCCTGAATAAGTACTTGCTGGACAGGAATTTTCGGGATCATCTCGGCCGCTTGTTCGATCGCGCGCTCGTTCCGCTTTTCGACACGCGATTCATCGAAACCGAATAAGATGAGACTAAAACGCTCGATGCGCTCCTCCGGATTTTTTGTTATGAGCGAAACATCGAGAGGAATAGTATTATGCGCATGTGCATGATTTCCAGCACTATCCCACACATCGTATTCAACGTTAAGCGAATCGCTAATCTTGCTTAATGTTTCTTCCGATGGAGACCAAATCTTTTGCGTCGATTGATTCGAAGCATTGCTTTCGAACGATTGCAATTCAACTCCTCCAGCGGTGATCGAAGCATACGTCCGAAGAATGCCGGCTTTCGATTCGGTTTCGATCGATGGCAGCAACAGGATGCGGTCCGGCGTCGCAAGGTGTTCGATATTCGTAACAGTAATAGGATCGAGCACACGCTCATCTTGGACACGAAACTCCACTCGGCGATTTTCCGATTGTCCTTCCGGTGTTACTATTGGACTCGGCCGCTCCGGTAATAAGCGAGCCTGGACCGAGATTCTCGATAGTGCAATATTCCATACTGTCACCAAGTAATCGCGTACCGCTTCCGCCCTCGACCGCGCGAGCGCGAGGTTATTCCGCTCCATACCTGAATTACTGGTGCTGCCAATTAGCGTGACTTTTGATGTGGGAAATTTTCGCAGCCGATCGCCGAGAATGTTCAGCGTCTCGCGATATAGCTCCATGAGCTTGATATTATTCCGCTCGGTCGAACCCAGAAACTTACGATTTGCTTCTTCTTCCGAAGCATAGCGAACGTACCTCGATGGAAACGCTGACGAGCCTTCGCCGAAAAAGATATAATTGAGTATCGGATACGCGTTCCGAGTCCGCACTTCCTCGATCGTCATTTTTACAACTTTCGATTGACGACCCTCCCGGTCGATTGCCACCGCATCGATCGAAGCGTGTAATGGCGAAGGTGGCAGCTCTTTCGTAGTATCAATGGATCGTTGAACAAACACTGGCACTTGCTTCTTCACAAAAATGGGCACCGTTTCCATTCTCGGAGTAAGATCGAAGAGAAAATTTAACCCAGCGATCAATTGAATTCCATTCCAGTATGGATTCTTCGCAGGATAAACTGAATACGAAGCATCGATACTCGGCTGAACACGAAGTTTTCGGGAAAGCGGTACCTCATAGCTCGCACCCAGAAGGACCGAAGGCAGTACGATAATTTTTGCAGGCGGCAATACTCCCGATTCGGTTGTTATATCGCGAACACCGTAGATTAGATCTCCCGGATCTATTGCATGAAGCGATCGGTCAAACCGGCCATGAAACATCACGCCAATTGCGGCCCCCGCATGAACGCCCAGATTCTGCATGACTTGATAATCGAACTGGCCACTAACGCCGGCTTCATCCAAATTTGTCGAAAGTTCATGACGCACCGAAAATGGAACAAGTGAATTCGAGGATGAACTATAACTTGGCGAGACCTGGATATAGTTGAATGTTACATTATACAATCTACCATAAATAGCCGGCTCGAATGTCCACTTCGAGTAATCGCCCCAGAATGGAATCTCGGCAAGTACTCGAACTCCATAGACCGGCCCCGAACCGGAAGCAAACCGATCGCAACCGGGCTGCGATAATACCCCCGGAAGATCGATCGCCGAATACCACCCACCGCCATACATCGGCTCGAAACCAGCACGAAGTGGCTTATGCTCTATACTATAATAACTTTGGACCAGCGTGTCTTTCATCACCACCGAGTCTCTGATTGCAGAAACCTGGCACCACGCCGATTCAACCGGGATAACTAAGCATCCGGCAAGCACAAGAAGGGTGAGAAATTTCCACATCGACACAATAGTTATTCGAGGCTATGTTCCGTAGTAGTCTCTCATAACTTTTCGGGACTCCATTTACTTCCCCATCACTTTCAAAACACTTCAAAAAAAAGCCCACTCTGGCAATACCGGCGGATGTTTCATCCGATGACGGCATCGTAGCCAAAGCGGGCTCCGATAAGAGGAAGTGTTACTACAACTTGTAATCGGAAGTTCGATATTACTTTTTATTGATAACCGCTGGGTTTATACCGACCTCACCACTACCAGAAACGCCGCTGACCGGTGGTGCTGGTTCGTTCGGAGTGCTCGCGTCACGGACTGCTCGATGAAGCATAGCATTTCGATGCGAGGCACCAACGACGTTCTGATAGGTGGTGGGGTTTAAGCCGGAGGCAGAATGAGTAGCAGTGCCGCTCGTCCCTTGCGCCTCCTGTGCAACTTTGGAATTATCCTGAGACTGCTGTACCACCGAAGGAGTAGCATTCACCGGATTTGCCTGTTTCGAATTGGACACATGCTCGGTTTGCTGTGCCGGCGATACATGGTCCGCATCGACGATCGAATGAACGCCATAGCCCGCAAGCGCCGAGATCGAGATGCCGACAGCGGTGACGAGCGCGCTCATCTTCGTCGCGAAGAAGGTCTTGATCAACGAATGAGAAGCGATGGAATGTCCGGCATTGCTCGCAGACTGCGCAGCATCGGCTTTGGAAGCGGTAGCCGCTGCGGCTCCGATACCGAGCGTGGCGAAAAGTGCCGCCCGCATTTCGCGCGGAGGGTTCGTCACCATTTCATCGCGGTGCAGGACGTTCTTCATCACGAGCTCCGAGCGGAAGGACTTACGCAGCCCATCACTTGCGGCCAGCGAGATCAGGAATTCCTGCTCCTGCTCGGTCGAAAGCTCGTTATCGATATAAGCACTAATCCGTTCGTCGTGTGTCATAACTTTTATCGTATTGCGTCTGAATCGAAATGAGTCAGATGGTCCTTGAGTCAAATCCCAAAAATCCATTTTATCCCGTAAATCCCGGTTCAGATTTCATTCGTAACTTTTAAGTTCAAGCCAGGCTGCGATCATTTTTCGAAGCCGCTCGCGAGCGCGCCAGGCCCGCATCTTCGCATTGATCATCGTACTCCCGGTGATCTCCGCAATTTCCTGATACGAGTACCCGTTGTACTCCCTCAGAATGAACGCTTCCCGTTGCGCTACCGGGATTTGCGCGAGCGCTTTTTGAAGCATCTCTCGCACGTCTGCATCATCGACTTCGAGCGTCCGGAGGCTGCCAAGGCTCGCCTCCATTTCCGGCGAAATATCTTCGAGTGATACATTCGGCAAGACCTTGCGGTCGCGAATGGCATTGATCGAAAGATTTCGAGCGATCGTAAAGAGCAGTCCCGAAAACTTCGAAACATTACCGCTCTTCAGCATCTGCTTCTCGCCACGAAGCCGGTACATCCGTATCCAGACTTCCTGAAAGACATCCTGCGCCTCGACTTCGGAAGTCATCAGCCGCACGATATATAAGTAGAGCGGCCGTTCGTACAGATCGTATAGTAACCGAAACGCCTCATCGCTGCCCGCCAAAAACCGCTGGAATACTTCCGTATCGCGATCTGGCTGACTGGCTGCGCTATCCGGATCGAATCGTGGTCGATCCGTTTCGGATTCTGGTCCATCCTCGGACCGGGAAAAATCCTGAAGCTGTTCGCTCTCTACCATACGTTTAAGAACTACTCTGCCCTCGGATTGAAGCCCTATTCTACTAATAGAATGTTCGATCGTAGCCGGTCCCGATTCCCGAACACCTGAGCGACACGGCTCGCTGGCCGAAAGTTACACCGGGGGATAAAAATAGCCCTTAATTTTCGAAATGAATGGGACTTTATGGTAAGAATCTTTCTGTGTGATGGAGAAAATCAAGTTCCTTTAATGTCGGTGTTAGGGAAAATTCATGAAGGGTTGGCTTCCCTCTCTAAACTCACTTAAAGCTTTTGTGTGTTTGTTCTTTTCATATTCATAATCACTACTCAAATTGCTTCAAATTCACTATTTATGAATTTTTTGTTCATAATCGCCAGTTTGAAGCAGCACACAATCATAAAAATATATTTTGGCATTTCAAAGCTTACAACACCAAAATCGACAATAAAGTTCCATTTATTTAAATATATTTTAAAAATTCTTCCGCAATATGACCTAAGTCTAGTGTTTTCAATGCTTTAGAGGTATAATGTTTTTGAAATCGAACACATCTTCAAAGAGCTAACCTTTTGAAGAGCGAAATTTTGTCGACCAAACTCTCTATCAGAAATCCAGGTGAAGTTGGTCCAAAAGATTTTCGACCGTCGAAATGAGAGGTGGTATGTCTTCCTGAATAACCTGATAAAGCACATCATAATCGACATCGAAATATGCGTGTGCGAGACGGTTGCGAAGACCCGTCATTCCTTTCCAGTCGATTTCGGAATGTTCTTCCTGGTATTCTTCGGATACATGCCGAGCCACTTCACCAATGATTTGAAGCAGCGCTAATAAAGCGAAGGGGAGAACGAGATCGTCTTCTATATCTCGCCGCGAGCGTCCCCGAGTGATAACCACAATTCGTTTGGCAGCATCCAATATATGCTGCAACCGAACTCGATCACTGGTCAACATAAACGTTTTGAGCTGTTCGCACAACTTCGTCTCGAAAGTAGCGACTTAGGAAAGCAGGAGTATTGAGATCGACGGTTTGTCCAAAAAGAAGGGAGAGCTCGTCCTGCAAATGGAAGTACGCAAAGCCGGGAGTCTTTCCCGCTTCGAACTCAACGAGCAAATCCAAATCGCTGTCCGGCTTATCATGGCCTTTAAGAACCGACCCAAAAACAGCCAATCTCTTAACATGATACTCTCGGCAAAGGGATTCGAGCCTTCCACGATCGACTGTAAGATTTAGCATCGCATTAATACATTCCGGAATGAATCAGAGTTTCATTTTCCTCTCCATCACCCAAGTCAAAAACCCCATTTTAGGCGTTAATAAGTTTCGTCAGCCCTTCTTCGGTCAGGCGGTAGATGGTATAGTCATCGATTATTTCGGCTCCGAGGCGTTTGTAAAATTCCGCGGCGCGGGTGTTCCAATCGAGCACCGCCCAGTCCAATCGGCAGTAGCCACGTTCGAGCGCCAGCTCGGCGAGGCGCAGCATCATTGCGCGCCCGATGCCGTTGCCTCGCACATCAGGATTAACGAAGAAATCTTCGAGATACATACTCGGCCTTCCCAAGAATGTCGAGTAGGTCGGAAAAAAAAGCGCGAAGCCCTCCGCCTTCCCCTTGTATTCGGCAATGAGCGCTTCCGCCGCTGGGTGGGAGTCGAATAAATCCCGCTCGATCGACTCGGGAGTCACCACGCATTCATCACCGACAAAATTGGCGAGCGAACGGATCAACCCTGCAAGTAATGCAGAATCCTCCCGAGTAGCAAGGCGAATAGTAATATGAGACATAGGAAAATATAGAATGAAGGTGCGACTCGATGACGAAAATATTCGTCTCAGATGAATTGAAAGTGCTCTTCTTATATAAAAAAATCCCCTCTTCCGGAGAAGAGGGGATTTCAAACAAGAACTCCGCAGTGAGCTTACCGATACGGATGCGGATGCGGAATAGTTACAATCCGATATTGAGCGCTGCGACGCCGCCCCAGCCGTTGATCGGCGCGATGGAGTTGGACTCGCCAATGTAGTTCACGCCGACGCCGAGCGTCATCATGCCCGAAATAATATTGAGTTGGTACATCGCCTGCGCTTCATAGATAAAGCTGCTATAACTCTGGACGGCCGGCGTAATGCCAAAACTCGTAGGCGCTTGATACTGCGACTGTCCAACTCCGACGGCGCCCGCAAACATGAGGTGCCAAATCGAAAAATCGGTGCCGGCAAGGATGCCGTTCTCATGAATATAGGCGCTGTTATCGCCCCAGCTGGCATGCCGAATTTCTCCGAAAAGACTGGAAA
>DASZLH010000230.1:0-5129 GCA_035552495.1 Kapaibacterium sp. (SeqCode)
ATCCAATCCGGATTTAATTTCAACGCTTGTTTAATAACATCTTCGTTTGTTATGTTTTTTAATAACAATGGATCATGTTCGATCTTTTCAAGCTCCTCCCTAAATTCACGTTGTGGCTTCATGGTTGATTACGCTTATGCGATGAGGCATTATAATAACATCTTGTGTTTTTGAAGCCAATCAAAGAGTTCTAAATCTTCGTTTGGATTTTTAAGATATTGTCTCCAATTTGCCAAATTAAAAATAGCATATTGTTCTTCCGCGTATGTAGAATTTACTATGAACTCGATAAAGCGCGGTCTTTCTTCAACAGAGTCATTCGCTCATCGGCACTTGACTTCCGAACAATATCTTCTGCCAGCATTCGCTCATTAATTGTTGGGTTTTCAAGTGAGCAGATGAAGGTCGGGTCTTCGACTATCTTCTCCAGACTGACTTTTTCAAATTCCTCTGGAATTGTTTGGTGATTTTGCATACCGACACTTATCTTAATTGGGGTCCATTCAAGTTAACGGGATTAGCTTCTTTCCAAGATGGGTTAACTTCGACTTCATAACCATTCTCGTCATACTCAGATACTTGATCGGATTGATGATCGTATTTAAAGTAATGCCCTGTTATACACTCGTATCTATACCACTCTCCATTTCGACGGTGAATAAAAGTATTGTATTTTGAGAGTTGAGGCTGACTTCGATTGGAGTAAGGGTTTTCGGTATTACTTCCAAATCTATTAGAAGCAGGGGGTAATGACACAGGAGTGTGCTCCTTGAGGATTTTCTGAATATCTTCGATTGAAAAGTCAGCATAATTGTCGGTTTTTTCCTTCTGAATTTAACTGAAGATCTCTTTGGTGCAGAACTTTAAGAATAGTAATTTCTTCGTTTGAATTAAAGAATGGTTCTGAACTATTGAGCTTAATAGCCCTGCTTAATGTTAAAGTAGGCCATTCGCCTTCATTAGCGAATGATCCTGACACAATCAATCGATTATCTGCTACAATCTTATAATGATAAGCAGTATCGAGTATTATGAAGCTACATGGAGCAAAACGATTTCCTTTCAGTTCGATAAAACCATACCACAAATATGAGCTTTCCTTACCAGCAACATCAATAATCCAGTTCTGAAATGTAGCGGTGTGCAAATAATCGTTCGTGCGATACCGTTTCCTATACTCTCTTGCAGAAATCGACTGTGATCTCAATGAGGGATTAAGCCAAAATCCCATTAGAACTATAATGAATACCAATCGAAATTTCATAATCTCTCGTTAAGTCTTGATTTCTGGCCTATAGGCGAGAAATCACGTACTTAGCCTCTGGCAAAGCAATTCCAAAAAGTGTAAGTTGTGTTCCAATGAAATTAGAAGCAATCATTGGAAGCAACGTGCGGGGATTTCGCAAGAATCTTCACCTACAGTAATGGAGAGACACTTACCAAATCGACCTTTCTATGATTTCTGAATTTACTGCGCTCGATGTATACCAGGAATTAATGCAGAATGTAATTATTGAAGAACGCGAGGGAGATAAACATATTGCGACTACAATTACTGATCCAATAAAGTAAGAGTGGCCACTTTTTCTTTAGTTTAAGAAACTCTCAATATTAAGCAGCTTTTGCTGTTTGACGACTTCCTGAGGAATTAGCAATGCGCGCGCTAATATCCCGTAACTCGATCTGGACAAGGTTCCCATCTTCACCATATTCGGCGACGAGTCCATTAGCGAATTCCTCACTATCGACGATCTCACCATCCCGAACTTGTTCGCGAAGCCGGATCGTCAGAATGTCAACTTCTCTGTCGTAATCGTAATTCATAAAATTTTTATATTATACCTAACACGGGAATTCCAGCCCTGATTTTCTGTTTTTACATTTTGTGGATAAGATTCTCGTGAGTTCAGGCGCGGGATGTCGTAATTTTGAGTTATAGAGAAGAGCGCCAGTTCCGTGTTGGGGACGGCTTGCGGGACAATCGCACATTCGATCGTCCACTATCACTAAGGTTTCACACTGTTCTTACAACGAGCAATGAAGTTCATCGCGCAGATCAAACCGCTTCAGGATACCCTTGCAAAAGTTATCGCCGTCATTCCGTCGAAATCGACGCTGCCACAACTCGAGACGGTCCTCGTCGAGCTAAAAGGCGATGACCTGAGGTTCACCGGCACCGACCTCGAAATTACCGTCGCGACGACGCTGCAAGTCAGCGGCGTGGCCGATGGCACGGCGAATATTCCGGCGAAGCTCTTTTATGAGATCGTCCGCGCATTGCCCGATGGCGAGCTTACATTTACACTCGATAAAACAACGCGTCGCGCGCAACTTCAGACGCAGCAAGGCAATTATCAGCTTTCGGTCGATGAGACGGCGCAGCTTCCGAATGCTATCGGTGATTTCAAAGCCGAAGGCTCGATCTCCGTCGATGCCGGGACGCTCAAGCGGCTCATTTCGAAAACGTCCTTCGCCGTCAGCACCGATGAACTGCGGCCCAGCATGATGGGCGTCCTTTTCCAATTTTCGCCGGATGGAACCCGCGCCGTTGCGACCGACGGCCACCGGCTCGTCCGGCTGTTCAACACGACGCTCAAGACCGAATCGGAACTCGATATTATTATTCCTGCAAAAGCTCTGGGACTCGTTGCAAAATCCTTCGACGATAAAGACATCATCACGATGAGCTTTAGCTCGACGCACGTGCAGTTTCAGTCCGGCTCGACAAATATTCTATCGCGTCTCATCGACGAACGCTATCCGAATTATGAAGCGGTCATTCCCCGTGAGAACGACAAGCAGCTACTTATCTCGAAAGATGCGATGCTCCGTTCCGTCAAGCGCGTTTCGATCTTTGCGAATTCCAACACACGGCAACTGCGCTTCCAGCTTGCGAAAGATCAGATGTCGGTCCTTGCGGAAAATTTCGATGCCGGCAACGAAGCGCGCGAATCTATTCCATGCGATTATTCCAACGATGACCTGACCATCGGATTCAACGGCCGATTCATCGAGGACGCGCTGGCGCATCTCGACACCGATGAAATCTCGCTGAAATTTTCCACGCCGACCCGCGCTGCTATCGTCGAACCAATTGCCCAGGAGGACGAAGACCTCCTCATGCTCGTCATGCCCGTGCGGCTGAATGGTTAATGCGTGCGCATTCTATCCGGCTTCGCAATTTCCGCAATCATTCTGATTCGACGGTCGAGGGGCTTTCCGGAAAGATTAATGTTCTGGCCGGACCGAACGGCGCGGGCAAAACCTCTATACTGGAAGGGCTTTCCCTTGCGACGCTAACCAAAAGTTTTACTACCTACTCGGACGCTGTCCTGATCCGATCGGGTGAAACGATGCTGGAAGTTGAAGCGAATTTCGAGAGCGACCTGGGCGTGCCCCATCGCGTTGCAGTCGAGATTACGCTCGGTCCACCCATTCGGAAAACCATTACTGCCAATAGCGAGCGGTTGCGTTCATCCGCGGAGCTTGTCGGCCGCGCGCCGGTCGTGGTGCTGACACCGGACGAGAAGATCATTACCAGCGGCCCGCCATCGGAGCGCCGCCGATTCCTGAACATGGTGCTCTCACAAGCGAGCCGCACCTACCTCGAAGATGAACTGGAGTATCGCCGCGCGCTCAAGCAGCGCAATGCCATTCTTGCCGATGCAAAGCAGCAGCGACGATCGCTTTCATACGTTCAATCTCATCTTGCGCCCTGGACGGCGCTCGTCATAAAACATGGCGCGCGGATCATGCGGCGACGGAGCTCGTTCACGGATGAATTTCGTCCGCGGTTGCTCCGGGCTTATGCATTGCTCTCCGAAGACCGCGAAGGCCCTACCCTTTCGTATCTTCCGATGGGACTGGAAGATATTGTAACCAGTGATTTCGAATCGTTGCTGACCGATGAAAGCAAAAAGAATGAGATCGAAGAAATTCGCCGGGGCACGACTCTCTTCGGTCCGCATCGAGATGAACTGGTGCTCAATATCAATCCGAAACAATCGGCAAAGTTCTATGCGTCGCAGGGACAGCACAAGACGCTGCTCGTCGCGATGAAACTGGCGGAGTTCGAATATCTTAAGGAAGCGGCTGGTGAAACGCCCATCCTATTGCTCGACGATGTGTTCAGCGAACTCGATGAGTTGCGCGCGCACCAACTCCTTGACCTGGCGGAGTCGGGTCATTTCGGCCAGACGTTTATTACTTCGACCGACCGGCAGCGATTCCGAAACAAATTAGATTTCTCCAAAGAGAACCGGATGTTTATCGTGGAATCAGGTCATATTCAGGAAACTGTTTAACGCTCGCAAACTATTACAATTCTGTCATGGCACGTCCTCTATCGCTCGGTTCGATTATCCCGGAAACCCTCAAAGAATTTGGCCTCGAAAAAAAGGCGTCGAATTATGCGGTCATTACCGGATGGGAAGAAGTAGTTGGCGAGAAAGTTGCAGGCATCACTCAAGTCGAGAAATTGGAGCGTGGCGTGCTGACGGTCCGCGTGCTGAGTACCGTCTGGCGGTATGAATTGACGCTACGCTCGCAGGAGATCCTCCGAAAGATCGGCACAGTACATGGTCACGGTTTGGTCAACGAAATTCGCTGGAAAGTTTAATATGCCTCCTTTTCATTATCGAGCAATGCTCGTTGCACTGTCATTATATGTTGTGGTTTCCCCACTTTCAACATACAATACACTTGCATTATTCGGACTGGTCCAAAGCCGGCTGGTGCCAGTACAGCTTACGATCACTGCGATCATGATTGTCTTCGCGATTATTGCAGGACGACCACTGGGCAAGCATTGCTCCTCCAACACGCGGTTCGATAAACTCGAACGATGGCTCTGGACCGGCGGCTTTTACATTATCGGACCGCCAGTCCTCTTCGCATATTATCGACTAAGATTCAAAAACGCCATCCCAGCGTAGGGACGTGCTGCGCACGTCCCATCTACCTCAGTACCGAATAAATACCACTTGCCGCGAGAATTGCCGGTCTCCTAAAAGCGCGGTCACATAATAGACGCCGTTCGGAAGTCCAAGTGACTTAGCGTCGAAGGTGAAGTTTTCGGTCGTGCCCTGCCCAACTCTCCGAACGTCCGATACATATACTTCCCTTCCAAG
>DASZLH010000231.1:0-7520 GCA_035552495.1 Kapaibacterium sp. (SeqCode)
CCGAGCATCGGCCTGCACCAGCGCGATAACCGGAAACTGATTCATTCGCTCGAACAATTGCGCGATCTGGGAAATACCGTGATCGTAGTCGAACACGACCGCGAAATGATGGAATCGGCCGATCTGCTGATCGACATCGGCCCGCGTGCCGGGGAATATGGCGGAAAGCTTGTCGCGTACGGCCCACCATCATTCTTCCAAGCTGGGACAGATGCGTCAAATGAGACCGATCAGTCCCATGGATACTTTGCTGATGTGAATTCCCCAACCGCCAGGTATCTTGCAGGCACTGAAAAACTGGAAGTACCTGTGGAACGAGTAACGCCAAACAAGAATGTGGCAATTCTGCTCGAAGGTGCAACCGGAAATAATCTTAAGAATGTAACGCTGAATATTCCTCTTGGCACATTCACGTGCATTACGGGCGTCTCCGGTTCGGGTAAATCGACGCTTATCAATGAAACACTCGCGCCCGTTCTCAATAGGCATTTTTATAGTTCGCATGTCGTGCCGATGCCCTACAAAAAGATCGAAGGGCTCGACTTGGTCGATAAGGTGATCGAGATCGATCAATCGGCGATCGGCCGAACGCCGCGTTCGAATCCTGCGACCTATACGGGACTCTTCAGCATTATTCGCGATTTTTTCGCGACGCTTCCGGAGTCGCAAATTCGCGGGTATAAAGTTGGGCGGTTTTCATTCAATGTCAAAAGCGGACGCTGCGAGGAGTGCGAAGGCGATGGCATGAAAAAAATCGAAATGAATTTCCTGCCCGATGTCTATGTCACCTGCGATGTCTGTCACGGCAAACGCTACAATCGCGAAACACTCGAAGTGCATTACAAAGGAAAGTCCATTTCGGATGTGCTCGATATGAGCGTAACAGAAGCTCTCGAATTCTTCTCGGAAATTCCGCGCATCAAGCGAAAACTTCAATCGCTCGCTGCGGTCGGCATGGGATATATTCGTCTCGGACAACCGGCGCCGACCCTTTCGGGCGGCGAAGCGCAGCGTGTGAAACTCGCGACCGAGCTTTCGAAAGTTGCGACCGGCAAAACCGTCTATATTCTCGACGAGCCGACGACCGGTCTCCACTTCGATGACATCGTGCAACTATTACGCGTCCTGCTCGAACTGCGCGCTCGCGGCAATACCGTTATTGTCATCGAACATAATCTCGATGTCATAAAAATGGCCGACTGGGTGATCGATCTCGGTCCGGAAGGCGGCTCTGCCGGAGGCTATATCGTCGATCAAGGCACGCCGGAAGCGGTCGCCGAGCGTTTTAGCACATCCGGCAGCCATACGGCATTCTATCTTCGCAAGGAATTAGGAATGCCGGTGGATTAATTATTTATTTTTCTCCTCCTAAAAATGATGGGAGGTTTAATATTATGTCACAATTTTCTCTGCACTACGACTCAACTATCCGCGAGCTCGAACGCAAGCTCGGCGATCTCATCGACGATGGCGCCGAGTTCGACATCGAGCGAAACGGCGATGTGCTCGTGATCGAGTTCGAGGACGGCGAGAAAATTGTAATTACGCCACAAGCTCCGATGGAACAGCTATGGGTCTCGGCCAACTACGCTGGCCATCGCTTCAACTGGAGTGAAGACAAATGGAAGAATGAAAAAGGCAGCGAGGAGTTTATCGGATTTCTTTCGAGAGTATTGTCGGAGAAGCTTGGATCACCCATTGAGATTTAGCAGCTTCTCTGTGCCGACCCATTCGATCGCCTGAAAAACGATGGAGAAATCCCCATTATCTTCTCTCTTCGGAAACGCCGGGGGCACTTATGTGTTACTACACCGATCAAACTCCAAACGCCTCTGAAACAGCACGCAGTAATTATTCTTCTCGTCGCCGTCGCTTTCTTTCTGACGCCGCGCCAGGATGCATCCGCCCAGAAGATGAGCGGAATGGCAACCAGCACTACGCCGCAGATCCATAAGGATTTCCCATTTCAAACGATGTGGGATGACGCCGTGCGCGCTGCGAAAATTTCGGGTAAACCCGCGCTTGCCTTCGATCTCGACCTCATCGATTCGAACAGCATTCACATCGCTCAGGAAGTCATAGGCAATAGAAAATTTCAGGCATTTCTGCGCGAGCATTTCGAGCCGGCGCTCAATGATTTTGCTATCGATCCGCCGTTCACGGTCGGTTTGGATAGTCTTCGCAATCTGGGCCTGCGCCTGAGCGGGCTGGAGCGAACATTCAAAATCGGGCTGCGCCCTACCATTATAATGATCGGTCCCGACAGCACGGAAATGGACCGCATTGTTCTGCCGCAGAAATTGACGGTCCCGCAACTCGAAGCCCGTCTGATGGATATCATGCACGACCGTAATACGTTGCATAGCGCCATCATTGCATTTTGGAGGGACACGACCTCTCTCACGAAGCGTCAGCATTTAATCGACATGTTCGAAGAGCGGTCGAAATACGATAGCGTGCTGTATCATCTGGGAAGTTTGAGCAGGAATATTCGATATCCGAACGAAGCGCGGAAAGCCTGGGCGCGCTATGTCGATCTCCGAATGAGAATGGAAGGCAATGTCATCCCGCTCGATTCTTTAATTGCTTCGCTCGGACACAGTAGGTCCGATAGCGTGTTGCATTACGCACTGCTGCAGGACAAGCTCGCATTTTATCAGCGCGCAAAAAAAGCCGACAGTGTGTCGGCAATGTTCGAGCGTATTATCGCGTTTACGGGCGTACGCGATCCCGATCTCTTGAACGATTACGCATGGAATCTTGCGAACGAGACGAAAGATTGGGACCACGCGCTGGCACTCGTCAATGAAGCGATCGGTAAAAACGGGCGAGAGCCAAATTATTACGATACACGGGCGCTTGTGAGCGCGCAGCTTAACCGATTCGACGAAGCCGTCCGCGACGCGCAGACGGCTCTCGGGTATGCATCGGGAAACGATGTCGCATATTTTAAAGACCGGGTAGAATATTTCAAAGGCTTACGATCGAGATCGCAAGCCGCATTACAATCGCCGTCTAACCAACCGAAACAGAAATAAAATTTTCATGTCAGAAACATTAACCGCACCCAGCTCGAGCGATATTTTAGTCGAACTTAAACCAGCGAAAGCCAATCCGAAAGCCGGTAAGCTTTTCATCAATGGCGAGTTTGTCGATGCGTTGAGCGGTCGCACCTTCGAAACGCGCAATCCTGCGACCGGCGAAGTGCTTGCTGATATTGCTGAAGCGGGACCGGAAGATGTCGAGCTTGCCGTTCGTGCTGCGCGCGCGGCTTTTGAGGATGGCAGCCCCTGGCGAAAAATGTCGCCGCGCGACCGTTCGCGTATGCTCTGGAAACTCTCCGAACTCATTCGCGAGAATCAGGAAGAACTGTCGGAGCTCGAGACGCTCGATACCGGTAAGCCAATCTTCGAATCGTCACGGTTCGATATTCCGCTTGCCGCAGAGTGCTTCGAATATTACGCGGGCTGGCCGACGAAGATCGCCGGCGAAACAATTGCAAATAGTGCCGGTGGCGAGGCCCTCGTCTATACGTTGCGCGAGCCGATCGGTGTGTGCGGACAAATTATCCCGTGGAATTTCCCTTTACAAATGCTCGCCTGGAAAGTCGCTCCGGCGCTTGCCTGCGGCAATACCGTCGTGCTCAAACCGGCCGAGCAAACACCGCTCACCGCGCTTCGCTTTGCTGAACTGACGCTCGAAGCCGGTTTGCCAGTCGGAGTGTTCAATGTCGTTACAGGTTTTGGCCCATCGACCGGAGCGGCGATGGTCGAGCATCCCGGTATCGATAAAATTGCATTTACCGGCAGCGTCGAAGTAGGCAAAGAAATTATGCGGAGCGCCGCAAAGACGCTCAAACGCGTGTCGCTCGAACTTGGAGGAAAATCGCCGAATATTATTCTCGCCGACGCCGATCTGGAAACAGCCGCGAAGTACGCATTGGGCGGCATCTTCTTCAATCAGGGCGAAATGTGTACGGCCGGCTCACGAATTTTCGTGGAAGAGAAAGGTTACGACGAGTTTATGTCCGTAATGCGAGGCCGCGCGCAGAAGATGGTCGCTGGCGATCCGCTCCATCCGAAAACACGTCTCGGCTCGCTTATCTCGCAGGAGCATCTCGATCGCGTCATGAATTATGTCACGATCGGCAAGCAGGAAGGCGCAACCGTCGCGATCGGGGGCGAACGGATCGGGACGCGCGGTTATTTTATGAAGCCGACCGTCCTCGAAGGCGTGACGAACTCCATGCGCGTAGCGCAGGAAGAAATTTTCGGTCCCGTCGCGAGCGTCATCAAATTTGCAGATATGGAAGAAGGAATTCGCGAGGCGAACAACTCGCCGTTCGGACTCGCCGCTGCCATCTGGACGCGTGACATTAAAAAAGCACATCAGATCGCACGACGCGTGAAAGCAGGAACGGTCTGGATCAATACGATCTCGACGACCGATAATGCCGCGCCATTCGGCGGATATAAATCCAGCGGATTTGGCCGCGAACTTGGACGCGCCGCCATCGATCTCTACACGGAGACGAAAACCGTGTGGGTAGATTTGAACATGTGATCTTCATGGAACATTAGGCATTCTTCACGGGAGGCCCGCAAAAGCAGAGTAGGCTGGATCAATTTCGGATTTATCACGGATCCATCCTACTCGTAGCATCCAATCCTCGCGCCGCTTGGTATATTCGGCTATGTTAATGGGAGGATATTCCACTTCTTGTAATGCCCGTTCTCGCAAAGATGTGAGTGATTCCTTTAGAGATGGCATGTTAGCGTTCGCTCTAAGAATATTTACACGCTCAAGATTCTCAATCGGAAAGGGATTAAGAACTCTATTATGATCCCAATCGACTTGCGTTCCGAATCGTTGTTTCTTTCCAGAAAAAACTAAAGTCCGATCTTCTAACATGGCAACCTGTTCCGGCGAAGAAGCATTTGGAGTAGACTTAAAAATTTTGAGAACTCTGCGTTGAAGAGTAGGCAAAGAAATAGCGTGCATTACAATATACCAAGCATTTTTTATTGCCTCGCTCCCATCTATCGAGGCATCAGGCCAACCAAATTGCTCAATTAGAAATTCAAGTCTCTTACCATTCGCAATATGAAGAGTCTCCATTTCAGGATGATAACCTCCAAAGAGTACACCTCGCTCGATAAGCTCTTCTCTCAAAGAGAAGTCCTGCGACAAGAGGGCATCTAATTCTGCGAAGCGGCTTTGCAAGGATTACCAAATAATTTTTTGGTCTTTCTCGTTTGGTTTCGTGGGAATGAACAACAAGCTCTATAAATGTCTCTCAAAAGCAAGTGGTATATATCGGGCACACTCACCACCTCTTTCCCGTTACTTTAGGCCGTGTTCGAACATCTCCCTACTAAACGCCGTAATATTCTTCGCGCGCTCGTCGTCGGAGGACTAACTGCATTCATAGCACCCTTCGTGTATGCGATCGGAAAATTTTTAGCATGGCAGGGTGCGGCGAGCGGAGGGAAATCCACCGCAACGCTTTCCTCCGACGACCTCACACCCGGCAGCCCATCGCAACTACTTGAAATTCAGGGCGAGCCGATTATTGTCCTCCGTGAGCCAAACAACGAGATTCGCGCATTTACGGCAACCTGCACGCACCTGGGCTGCATCGTCTCATATCGCCCGGAGCTTCTTATCGGCCACCAAACACAGCCTGGTTTTTATTGCAAGTGCCATGGCGGAAAATACGATGCGAATGGAGTCAATGTTCCAGGCACGCGGCCCCCATCGCCGTTGACGGAGCTTACGGTCCACCAAGAAGCCAACGATGTGACTGTCTCCTTAACCCCCAAAAGCGGCGCATGATGGGTATGGAAAAACAAAACTTCGTCGATGTGCTACATCTTCGCGAGCCGGTCGAAGCGCTAAAGGCAAAAGTTGTCCCACGTCATGGCAGTTCGGTGTGGTACTATATGGGCGGGCTGGCGCTGTTCTTTTTTTTGGTGCAGATCGTCACAGGGTTACTCCTGCTCTTCTACTATCAGCCGACTCCGGAAGCTGCGCATAGCAGCGTGGAGCTAATCGACAAGCAAGTCCCCTTTGGCGCGCTCACGCGGTCCGTCCATGCATGGAGCGCGAATGCGCTCATACTCGTCGTCTTCATTCACATGTTCAGCGTTTTTTTTATGAAGAGTTACCGGACACCTCGCCGGACGCTCTGGCTGACCGGAATCATGCTGCTGCTCGTAACCCTGGGATTCGGCTTTACCGGATATCTTCTGCCGTGGGACATTACCGCATACTTTGCAACGCGCATCGGCACCGAGATACCGCGAGCCGTTCCTATATTTGGCGATCTTATCGTAGCTCTTCTGCGTGGCTCGAAGGAAGTGACAGGCGCGACACTCTCGCGGCTCTTTGCGCTGCACGTTGGCGTGCTGCCACTAATTTCTGTGTTGTTTGTTGGCACTCATGTAACGATGACCGCCCTCATCGGCAGCGGAGTCCCGTTGAAGGCAAAAGTAAAGGGCGAAACGAGATTCATTCCGAAATATATCTTTGGCGAGTCGATCTTGTGGCTCATCGGTTTGGCGCTGCTGCTGATCGTTGCGGTATTGTACCCGTGGCAGCTTGGAACTGCTTACGATCTTACGAAGCCAGTCGAGCCGCCGGTCGGCGTGCATCCGGAATGGTACTTCATGTTCCTGTATCAAACGCTCAAATACATTCCGGAATGGTCCGCCGTTGGATTTTACACACTCGTTCTTATTTTCTGGACTCTCATTCCGTGGTTCGATCCCAGTAGGCATAAAATACAATCCGATGCTTCACAGCCCATAAAGCCGAGCTATCGAAGCCACATTTATACGGGGATCGGCATTGCCGCAATCGCTGGAATGATCGCACTGACAACACTGGCATACATTTCGGTTGCTCAAGAACAAGCATCTTCGCAAGGATCTGCGAGAGCAGTGAGTGAATCGGGTATTCGTGCCGATTCAACGCAACGTCAACCTACAAATAAATAACAGATATTAAAGGATATATTATGCGTCTTACTTTACGTTTTAACCGATTTGGATGGACTATTGCTCAGGTTATGATTATGCTTATGATCGGGGCGCTCCCATTGTTCGCGCAGAACGATGCCGGCAGTGGGTCTCCAGGGGTAAGCGCTCCTTCGACAGCAGCGCCAAGTACTTCGACCGCACCCAGCACTTCATCGAGCGGTGGCGCAGTCGAACAGCATTCCTCGCATTCTTCCAGCTCGACGACGACGACGAATGCTCCTCCCGAGCCAACGCAGGACTCGAACACGTGGCTGCTTATTGCTGTAGCCGCTATCGCGTTTCTGATCCTCGTGATCGTGCTGGCGCGCGCAGCTTCTTCGAAGCGGTCCGTCAGTAAGACGACGGTCGTCAGGTAATCATTTTCGATAGTTCACCATCGAGAGCACGAACTCACCAAGCACGAGCAGCATATTGATGCTCACGAGCTTGGTGTACGCGTGATGGAGATCGTCGAATTCTGATTTGGCCTGCACATACTCC
>DASZLH010000232.1:0-14692 GCA_035552495.1 Kapaibacterium sp. (SeqCode)
AAGCGCATAGCCAACAATAGTGGATACGATCGTCGCAATTGGGATCGCCCACGCACCGCCGCCAAGCAGCGCGAATGCTACCGAACCAGAGTGCAAAAGAATATTGACGACCAGCGTTACGCGAGAAATTTTCGAATACGATAGTTCGCGTTCGAGTATTTGCGTATAGAATGTATCCAGCGCGGAAATAAACCGCTGCACGGCATACATGCCGATCAGTGCGGCAAGGATAGCCCCGTGTACCTTCGAGAGTGAAAGTAATCCGAGCGCCATTGCGAGCAACGTAAAAAAGCCATTGACTGCAATAGTAAGAATGAAGACATTCTCTTTCAGATGCGGCAACGGCTCGGTAACAAGATTATCGCGGACATTAATAATTGCACTGGTAAATGAAAACGCCGCAAAACTAATCACGAGATCGACAAAACTAAGCGCCGCCTGATACAGGCCAACTTGTTCGGGTGTCAGGACGAGCGCGATGACTTTCCGGGCCACAATACCAAGCAGAATCGAGAGATAAGTCGCGCCGGTAAGCAGCGCAGCCCCCCGCACAGCACGGCGGCCAACGGAAATTTCTGAACCGGAATTTTGGGGTTGCATATATTCTTGGGACAAGTTTTTTATTTTATCCCATACATCCCATGCATCCTAAAAATCCCGGTTCAGACATTCAACGCATGATGCAATTCCTGAATGCTGCGCACTTTCCGCTCGCCTTTGCGCATGGAGCTGATCGCGGAAACCACACTCGCCGCCGCCGAGAGCGTCGTGATAAAAGGGATCTTGTGTTCGACTGCCGCCCAGCCGATCTGGTATTCGGCGATACGAGAAATTTCACCGCTCGGTGTATTGATGACAATTTGTACTTCGTGGTTCTTGATCGCATCGACGATATTCGGACGGCCTTCGCTCACCTTGCGGATTCGCTCCGTAGGAATGCCATGCTCGCGCAGGAATTTCGCAGTGCCTTCGGTCGCAATGATCTGAAAACCAAGCTCGGAAAACCCTCGAATAACTTCGACCGATCGTGTGCGCTTGTCCTGATCGCGAAGCGAAACGAAGACCGTGCCCTCCGCAGGCAACTTCATGCTCGCTCCAATATGCGATTTCAAAATTGCTTCGCCGAAGTCTTCACCGACACCCATCACTTCGCCCGTCGAGCGCATCTCAGGGCCTAAGAACATTCGCACTCGCGGAAATTTATCGAATGGGAACACCGACTCTTTGATCGCTACAAATGGCGTATGTTTTTCGAAATCCCGAACGCCAAGCTCCTTCAGCGTCCTTCCGATCATTACTTTCGCCGCGATCTTTGCAAGCGGCCGGCCCGTCGCCTTGGAAACAAACGGGACCGTTCGGCTCGCGCGCGGATTGACTTCGAGCACATACACCGTTTCGTCCTTTAGCGCATACTGTACGTTGATAAGCCCCACGACTTCGAGCGCGCTCGCAAGCCTGCGAGTATAATCGACGATCTGTTCGTAATTTTTATCCGATATATAATAGGGTGGAATAACACTCGATGAATCGCCGGAATGAATGCCCGCCTCTTCGATATGCTGCATGATACCGCCAATAATCACCGTCCCATCTTTATCGCGGACGGCATCGACATCGAATTCATACGCATCTTCCAAAAAACGGTCGATGAGGATCGGATGGCTGGGGCTGACTCCGCGCGCGTTGGCCATGTATTCTGCAATCGCTTCCGGGCGATAGCAAATTTCCATCGCGCGACCGCCGAGCACATAACTGGGCCGAACAAGCACCGGATATCCAACGCGCTCCGCAACTCGGACCGCCTCTTCGGTTTCGAAGGCCGTCCCGTATGGCGGACATTTGATCTTGAGCCTATCAATAAGCTCACCGAATCGTTTACGGTCTTCCGCTACGTCGATCATATCGGGCGATGTGCCGAGTATTGGCACACCGGCAGCTTCGAGTTGCTTCGCGAGCTTGAGCGGCGTTTGTCCACCGAATGTGATGATGACACCATCGGGCTTTTCGAAATCGAGGACGTTCATCACGTCTTCGAATGTCAGCGGTTCGAAGTATAGCTTGTTGCAGGTGTCATAATCGGTCGAGACGGTCTCCGGATTGCAGTTGATCATGATCGTCTCGAAACCCTCTTCTTCGAGCGCGAGCGCGGCGTGTACGCAGCAATAATCGAACTCTATCCCCTGCCCAATCCGGTTCGGACCACCTCCTAAAATGATGACTTTTTTTGTGGCCGAACGAACCGACTCATTCTCCTCTTCGTACGTGGAGTAATGATACGGCGTCTCAGCGGAAAACTCGGCAGCGCAGGTATCGACCGTCTTGAAGACGGGTTTGATCCCGAGTTCGAGCCTGCGGCTTCGAACATCATTTTCGCTCACGCCGAAAATTTCGGCAAGCTGGCGATCGGAGAAGCCATCGCGCTTGGCGCGGTAGAGAAGGTCTTTTGAAATTTCCAAGTCGGTCATTAGAGAAATTTATGCAGCTCGGCGTTTTGGCATTGCATTGACGAGCGCCCGAAGCGCATTGTTCACCTCGTCCTGAGTCTTAAACACTTTCGAAAGGTCTTTATCGAGCAGAACCACCGTTTGATCCTTTTTTACGTGCGCAAAACGATTGGGCTTCGCTTTACTGTAATCGAATTCATAATGCGGCCGAAGATCATCCTTACTCTGCCGGCGGACTGGACGTTTTGTACTGCTTTTCATATTTCGTTCTTTCTTTTCTATTTACGGGCCGAGCGCTTATAATTCGTGTCGATTCTCCGCGTTGGGTAAAGGAAACAATTAGAATTCTGGCCAGTTCGGATATTCCTATAATTAACTCTCGATGCTCTACAATCGAGTGATCCATATCGTCGAAGATAGCAGCTTGGACATCATCGAATACTGTCGCTGCCTCTGAAAAACTTACGCGATGCTTCCGATTATTCGATGCAGCTTTTTTCGGATCCCATTCAAATTGCATTTACAAAGAGAATAGCATGATAGAACTCATTCACTTAGAATAGCGCGGTAGAGAAGGTCTTTTGAAATTTGAAGTTCTTTTGTCACGCTATGTATTTAAGAATTTCCAAATCAAGTAATTCCGATAATCGTTCTATCCTTGGCCCATCCCAATCCTCTTCCGGATCTTGCCGGTAATCGTTTAGTAGGCCAGACGGTCGAATCATCACGACAGGCATTCCTAATTTTTTCGCAGTGGCGAGCTCGCCATTATCGCCGTCGGCAACATATAGGCATTCCGATGCAGAAACGTGAAGGCGCGCCATCCCTCGATCGAAAAATTCCGGCATAGGCTTGCGCAAGCCTTCCTGACAGGAGAATAACGGTTCGTCGATCACTGGTGCCAACGTAATCGATGGCCAAATGAGTGGCACTTCTCCGGTGCAATTCGAAAGTAAACCAATTTTCAACCCACGATTTCGAAGTTCCGTGAGAGTTTCGACAGCGTCCGGACGTGCTGTAAGCCATTCGCGAGTAAACTCATATCGAATCTCCGCAGCGCGCGGCAATGCAGATTCATCGTATGTCACACTGCATCGTGAGGCCGCTGCCGCAATCGATCCCAACATGGAGCCATGCTCTCCACGCGAACGCTCCTGGAACGTCGCTACCCAGCCATCAGCAAACTCTTTGTGAGACACACCGAGCACATCGGCAAGTGCCTTATGAAGCGAAGAGACCTGTGCGACAGTCGCATTATCGACAAGTGTTCCGAAGAGATCGAAGAGTACGGCTTTCATGCTGCCGCCAATTCTGAAACCTCTCGTAAACTTTTCTGTCGCGCGGCGCTACTGAGTTCACCTTCCATCCTCACAATCTGCCACAACTGATCGAGAAACCACGGGTCGATTTTCGTGGCCTCATAAACATCTTCGATAGACATACCGAGTTGAAGTGCAAAGCGGAGAGTGAAAATCATATCGGAACGGCGCTGTCCGAGGCGCTCGCGGATCGTCTCCAGTGTGTATCGTTTTTCCGCCTCGGTCATAGTCTCGATATGAAACTCGTCTTTTCCATCGGCGCCCAATCCGTAGCGCCCCTGTTCGAGCGAGCGCAGGGCCTTTTGCAGCGCCTCTTTAAATGTGCGCCCAAATGCCATAGCTTCGCCGACCGATTTCATCTGTATGCCAAGCTGCGACGAGCTAGCTTCCAAGCCTTTAAATTTCTCGAAATCCCACCGCGGTATTTTTACAACGCAATAATCGATCACCGGCTCGAAGCAGGACGGTGTTTTCTTCGTAATATCATTGGGAATTTCATCGAGCGTATAACCGATGGCGAGCTTCGCTGCGATTTTTGCGATCGGGAATCCCGTAGCTTTCGAGGCCAGCGCCGAGGAACGCGAGACCCGCGGATTCATCTCGATAATCAGCATCCGCCCATCTTTTGGATTGAGCGCAAACTGAATGTTCGAGCCACCTGTCTCGACGCCGATCGCGCGAATAATTTTAATCGCGGCATCGCGCATCTTTTGATATTCTTTGTCAGAAAGCGTCTGCGCGGGCGCGACCGTAATGGAATCGCCGGTATGAACGCCCATCGGATCGAAATTTTCGATCGAGCAAATGATGACCACATTATCGGCCGTGTCACGCATGACCTCGAGCTCGAATTCCTTCCATCCGATCACCGATTCCTCGACGAGCACGCGGCTCACCGGCGAGGCGTCCAGTCCATGCTGCACGACTTCGCGGAATTCCTGCATGTTCCAGCAAATCCCGCCGCCGGAACCGCCCATCGTAAAGCTGGGCCGAATGATCGTCGGAAATCCTACAAGCTCTATTAATTCCAGTGCTTCTTCGACGGAATTAACAAATCCGCCACGCGGCATTTCGAGACCGATCGATTTCATCGTCGCGAGAAATTCCTCGCGGTCCTCGGCGCGCTTGATCGCATCCGGTTTCGCGCCAATAAGCTCGACATTGTATTTCTTCAGGATGCCTCGCTGATCGAGCGCCATGGCATTGTTGAGCGCCGTTTGCCCGCCCATGGTCGGAAGTATCGCGTCGGGCCGCTCTTTCGCGATGATCGCTTCGATATATTCGGGCGTAATCGGCTCGACGTAGGTGGCATCGGCGAATTCCGGATCGGTCATGATCGTCGCCGGATTTGAATTCACGAGTATAACTCGAAATCCTTCTTCCCGGAGGACTTTGCAGGCTTGTGTGCCGGAGTAATCGAATTCACAGGCTTGCCCGATCACAATGGGGCCGGAGCCAATAATGAGGATGGATTTAAGGTCGGTTCGTTTTGGCATGTCGGACGAAATTAACATCCATTATTGCGAAATCCTCTCCTGGCATTCGATAATCTACACCATCGCAACATAATCGTTGGTTGAGATTTATCACAAAACAAGTTTAAATAAAAAACGGCATCGCTTTTTAGCGATGCCGTTAATTATAGAAGTCACAAACGATTTACTTCACATCTTCGACCACTACCAAATGCTGGACCGCGCGTACCATGCCGCGGATGGCGGGTGTATCGTCGTGGATCGCGACGTAATTGGGACGGCCGAGTCCGAGCGCTTTGATCGTACGCTTATGCTTTTCGAGCGTGTCGTTGATCGAGCGAGTCTGCTTTACTAATATCTTTTTTGTCGTTGCCATTGGAAATGCCCTCCCCGTTGGTAATGGGAGGATAAAAATTGAAATTTATCCGTTGAATACTCGGCCAAGCGAGATACCACGGCGGTCTGCGACCATCGAAGCATCGTTGAGCGATTCGAGCGCGGCCATCGTCGCCTTCACTAAATTGTGCGGGTTCGAAGAACCCTGCGATTTCGTTAGAATATCCTGCACGCCGGCCAGTTCCAGCACCGCTCGAACGCCACCGCCGGCGATGAGTCCCGTACCAGGAGAAGCCGGTTTCAGCAGCACTTTACCCGCACCGAATTTTCCCTCGATCATGTGAGGGATGGTGCCTCGGCGCAGTGGAACGCTGCGCACGTTACGCTTCGCATCTTCCGTCGCTTTCGAAACGGCATCGGCCACTTCATTCGACTTGCCGAGTCCAATTCCGACATGTCCGTTGCTATCGCCAACGGCGACGATCGCATTGAAGCTGAAACGGCGACCGCCTTTAACGACCTTCGCCACGCGGTTAACCGCGACCAGCTTGTCCTTGAGATTGAGTTCGGCTGAACGAATTTTTGCCACGCTTGATCTTAATACAAATTAAATTTAGAATGCCAGCCCGCCTTCGCGCGCGCCCTCTGCGAGTGCTTTCACGCGACCGTGATACAGATAACCATTGCGATCGAAGACGACCGCTTTGATCCCTTTTTCTTTCGCCTTCTCAGCGATGAGCATTCCGGCTTGTTTGGCCAGGTCCGACTTTTTGCCGCTCGTACCAACACCACGGCTGGAGGCCGCGGCTACCGTGAAGCCTTTGCTATCATCGACGATCTGCGCATACACGCCTTTATTGCTGCGAAATACGACGAGACGCGGCCGCTCCGCTGTTCCCTGCACGGTCTTGCGGATCTTGTATTTGCGGCGATCCCGGCGTTTCGTTCTATCCTGTAATTTTAGTTTCGATGCCATAATATCAATCCCGGTTCAGTCTATTTTCCTGCTGTCTTACCTGCTTTACGGATGATTTTCTCGTCCGCATACTTCACGCCTTTGCCTTTGTAGGGCTCCGGCGGACGGATCGATCGAATCTTCGCGGCGACTGCTCCGACGAGCTGCTTGTCGATGCCGGAGACTAGCACCTGTGTCGGCACTGGCACATCGACCGTGATCTCGGGCGGTGGTACCAGCACAACCGGATGCGAATACCCGAGCGCGAATTGTATCCACTTGCCCTTCTTCTCCGCTTTGTAGCCGACTCCGACCAGTTCCAATTTCTTCTGGTACCCGGTCGTCACACCGACGATCATATTGTTCGCAAGCGCGCGCGAAAGCCCGTGCAGCGCGCGCATACGGCTTTCGTCCGATGGCCGCGTAAATGTTAACTGATCGCCATCGATATTCGCGGAAATCCCTGTGGGAATATGCTGCGAAAGCTGTCCCTTCGGACCTTTGACCGAAAGCTCGCCGTCTTTCTGTGTTACCGTCACGCCCTTCGGGACCGTGATCACTTTTCTTCCTATTCTCGACATTGCTTCTCCAATTGTGCTTACGCTAATCCACTCTTCATGGACGCTGCAGCCGTTAAAAAAAATCTTACCAGACGTAGCACAAAACTTCGCCGCCAACATTGGCGGAGCGCGCTTGTTTATCGGTCATCACGCCTTTCGGGGTCGAAAGAATTGCGATGCCCAAACCGGAAAGCACGCGCGGCATTTCCGTTGCGCCCGTGTACTTACGCAGGCCCGGCGTCGAAATGCGCTTGATGCCCATGATCGCCGGAACACCATTCGTGTACTTAAGCGTCACGCGAAGGATGCCCTGTTTGTCGTCGGCGATGCGCTCGATCGACTCGATGAATCCCTGCTCGCGCAGGATTTCGCCCATCGCGAGTTTCAGCTTCGAGGCCGGAACATCGACGTATTTATGCCGTGCCTTCAAGGCATTGCGCAATCGTGTCAGAAAATCTCCTATTGTATCCATCAATTCGTTCTTCGTTAAGAATTAATTGTTAATCGTTAATTCTTAATTGCGTTTACCAGCTTGACTTGCGAACTCCGGGGATCTTGCCATCGAGTGCAAGCTCTCGGAAGCACAAACGGCAGATTCCAAATTTCCGATAGTACGAGCGCGAGCGTCCGCACCGGTTGCAGCGGTTATGCTTGCGCGTCGCGAACTTCGGCGTTCGTTTCGCTTTGACTCTGAGGGCTAATCGTGCCATGCAAAAATTGCTACGTCTTAAAAAAAATGTTATGCTGTTTCGCTTTCTCGTTTGCGGAACGGCAGTCCAAATGCTTTGAGAAGCTCGATCGCTTCTTCGTCCGTATTCGCCGAAGTGGCGAAGGTAATGTCCATTCCGGTAATGCGCGATACTTTATCGACGTCGATCTCCGGAAAAATAATCTGCTCGCGAATGCCGAGCGTGTAGTTGCCGCGGCCATCGAACGATTTATCCGGGATGCCGCGGAAATCGCGGATACGCGGAATAGCGGTCGTCATGAGCCGATCGAGAAACTCATACATGCGCGCGCGGCGCAGCGTGACGCGGCAGCCAATCGCCTGGTTCTCGCGGAGCTTGAAGTTCGAGATCGATTTTTTCGATTTCGTGATCGCAGGCTTTTGACCGACGATCGCTTCTAAGTCGCGAACGGCAGCATCCAATAATTTCGGATCGCCGGTTGCGGCGCCTACGCCAATATTAACTGCGATCTTTTCGATACGCGGTACTTCATTGACGTTCGAATAATTGAAGCGCTTCATCATCTGCGGAATCACGGTATCGCGATACTTCAGATGCAAACGCGCCGGCGGAACCGGACGGCTACTTCCAGCTTCTCGCGGAGCTTGTTCACCACCGCTACCCTTCGACTTTTTTTCGCCCTTCGGCTTGCCTTCGGCTTTCGGCGCTTTTGCGCCGTCCGATTTCGGTTCGCCCTTCGACTTTTTTTGTTTCTCTTCTGCCATTGCTATCTTTCATTCGTGCGACGATATTGGCCGTCACACCATTCTTAAAATTTTTTAGCCGACTACGTCGCCGGAGCGCTTTGCATATCGCTCGAAACGAACTTTACCTTCCGTGCCGACGAGCTCGCGCTTACCGATCCGCGTCCGAAGGTTCGTCTTCGGATCGACGAGCATCACATTCGACGCATCGACCGGCGCTTCGCGCTGCGTGATGCCGCCGTGTTGGTTCTTCTGGCTTGGGCGCTCATGCTTGAACTGCGTGTTCACGCCTTCGACGAGCACTTTGTTCGTTTCCGGAAAGACGCGCAGGACTTTGCCCTGCTTGCCACGGCTCTTGCCGGTAATAACTTCGACGATATCGTTTTTCTTAATTCTCATTTTAAATGACCTCCGGCGCAAGCGAAATAATCTTCATATACTGACGTTCGCGAAGCTCGCGCGCGACCGGTCCGAAGATACGCGTGCCTCGCGGCTCGCCCTGCGCATTGAGCAGCACGGCTGCGTTCTCATCGAACCGAATGTAACTGCCATCTTTGCGGCGCGTTTCCTTCTTTGTCCGCACGATCACCGCTTTCGATACTTCGCCTTTCTTGACCTGGCCGTTTGGAATAGCGGATTTCACCGATACGACGACGACATCGCCCAAACCGGCATACCGCCTATCGTGGCCGCCCAGAATACGGATGCACCGCACGCGCTTCGCGCCAGAATTATCGGCTACTGTTAAATTCGATTCTTCCTGTATCATAAAATCTCCTCTTGGTCCGTCTAATGTCAGGCCTTGCGCGTGTTACTTCGCGCGTTCGAGCACTTCGATTACGCGCCAGCGCTTCGTCTTCGAGAGCGGCCGGGTTTCCATGATACGAACGGTATCCCCCGCTTTCGCATCGTTGTTCTCGTTGTGCGCGACGAATTTCGTCGTCTTCTTAAAATACTTTTTATAGAGCGGATGCGGGACCTGGCGCGTCAGTGTGACGATGACCGTCTTCTCCATCTTGTCGCTCACGACCTTGCCAACGCGCTCTTTGCGGCGTCCGCGTGTCTCTATAGTTTGCTCTGCGTTCTCTGCCATCTCTCGGTACTCGTATAATTATTATGTGGTCGTCTTGCGAACGCTAAGCGCCGTTTGCATGCGGGCAATATCGCGGCGGATCGTCTCGATCTGCGAATGATTGTCCAGCTGGCCGATCGACTTTTGAAACGCGAGCGCCGTCAGGCGCGACCGGTTGTCGGCGATCTGTTTTTCGATCTGTGCTGGGCTCAGGTCCTGCAGCTCCGCGTATTTAATGCCTTTCATCGTTCTAATCCTTAATCGTTACTTACGAACTGCTGCTTCTTCCACATAGTCGGGCCGCGTGACCATCTTGGTCTTGACCGGCAGCTTATGGGAAGAAAGTCTTAGCGCTTCCTCGGCCAATGCTTTCGGAATGCCGCCGATCTCGAACATAATGCGCCCCGGTCGTACGACGGCGACCCAGAATTCGGGCGATCCTTTGCCAGATCCCATGCGGGTTTCCGCCGGCTTTTTCGTGATTGGTTTATCCGGAAAAATGCGAATCCAGATTTTTCCATCGCGCTTCATAGTGCGCGAAAGGGTAACACGGACCGCCTCGATTTGCCGGCTCGTGATCCAACCCGATTCCATCGCCTTGAGTCCGAACGAACCAAAAGCCACCTCGGTACCGCGCGTCTCGTTTCCTTTGACTTTACCGCGCTGGGTCTTACGATATTTTACTCTTTTTGGAAGAAGCATTGCCTTCTCTAATTCTTACACTCTGATTATTCTGCTGCCAGTATCGTAGTCGATGCGCCTTCGGTACGTTCCGGAGCCGCCTCGCGTGGTCCACGACCGCGACCGCCGCCACGTCCACCACGATCGCCGCCACGTTCTCTGCGCTCGCCGCCGCGCTCGCCGCCGCGCTCGCCATCGCCACCGCGTCCACCGCGACGACGACGCTCGCCACCTGCTGCCGATACGATCGGACGCTTGTCCTTCTGCTCGACGCCATTGACAGCCGTTTCAGCAGCGATCTGCAGCGGAGTCTGTCCGATAATATCACCGTGGCAAACCCACACTTTTACGCCGATCGCACCATAGACCGTCTGTGCGGTGCTCTTTGCAAAATCTATATCGGCGCGAAGCGTATGGAGCGGAATGCGGCCTTCCTTATACTGCTCGCTCCGCGCGATTTCCGCGCCGCCCAAACGACCGCTGCACCGAATACGAACGCCTTCGGCGCCCGCCCGCATCGCGGCCGAAATGGCGCCCTTCATTGCGCGGCGAAACGAAATCCGTCCTTCGAGCTGCTGCGCGATCTGATCCCCAATAAGCTGCGCATCCGTTTCCGGTCGCTTTACTTCGTTAATAAGGATTTTGACTTCCTTACCGCCCGTAATATTCTTTAGCTCTTCTTCGAGTTGTGCAATTTCTTTTCCGCTCTTGCCGATCACGACGCCGGGGCGCGATGTGTGGATCGTCAGCACGATTCGCTTGGTCGTGCGGTCCAAGGTCATCTTGGAAATGCCCGCGCGCTTCAAGCGGTTTTTCACATACGCGCGAATGAGATTATCCTCTTCGAGCTTCTGCGCAAAATTTTTATCGTCGTACCAGCGGGCGTCCCACGGTTTGATAACACCGACTCGGAAGCCGACGGGGTTAGTTTTCTGTCCCAAGCGCTTACTTGTTTCGTTAATGAGCTAAATACGTTTCTTATTCAGTCGTGGCCGTAGCGGCTGCGACTTTTTTCTTCGATGCCTTTGCCGGAGCAACCGTCGCTGAAGCAATTTTTGCCGCTGGAGCGACTGCGGAGATCTCCTTCTTTGCGCGGCTCTTCTGCTTCCTCGCGATTCGAGGCGTCGGAGTATCGCCAACGACGATCCTCAGATGGTTCGAACGCTTGCGCACGCGGAACGCACGTCCCATCGGCGCCGGAAGTACCCGTTTGAGCATCGCGCCACCATCGGCAGAACACTGACGCACATAGAGGTCTTCGACATCGAAGCGCGCGTTTTCCGGCTTCATCTGGAAGTTTGCGATCGCACTGCGCAGCGTCTTCTCCGCCACGACCGACGCGTGGTTCGGCGTGAAGTGAAGAATGGAGAGCGCCTCCGGAACGCGTTTACCGCGAATGAGATCGAGGACGATCCGCATTTTGCGTGGCGAACTTTGTATACTGCGCTTAATCGCGTGTGCTTCTATTGCCATGGCCTCTAAAAACTTTATTAATCTTAGGTCGTCGCTTTTTCTGTCTTCGTGCCGGAGTGCCCTCGGAAGGTACGCGTCGGCGCGAACTCACCGAGCTTGTGCCCCACCATGTTTTCCGAAACATAGACAGGAATAAATTTATTGCCGTTATGCACCGTGAAGGTGTGACCGACGAAATCGGGCGAGATCGTGGAATCGCGCGACCAGGTCTTGATCACTTTCTTCTGGCGTACCGAGTTGAGCGACTCCACTTTCTGGAGCAGCTTCTCGTCAATAAATGGTCCTTTTTTCAGCGAACGTGACATACAAAATTTCTACTAATGCTAACCTGTTTATTTCGAGCGGCGCTTAACAATGTACTTGCTCGATGCGTTCTTTTTGCGGCGTGTTTTGAGGCCTTTGGAAAGCTGGCCCCACGGCGATTTCGGATGCTTGCGCCCGCCACCCGATTTCGATTTTCCTTCACCGCCGCCCATTGGATGATCGACGGGGTTCATCGCCATACCGCGTGTTTGCGGACGAATGCCGCGCCATCGCGAGCGTCCAGCCTTACCCCAGCTAATATTGAAATAATCGGAATTGCCGACCTGCCCGATCGTCGCATAACATTCGAGACGCACTTTACGCGTTTCACCGGAAGGCAATTTGATCGTAGCAAACTCGCCCTCTTTCGCCATGACCTGGCAGGCATTCCCGGCTGCACGCGCGATCTGTCCGCCGCGCCCGGCACGCAATTCTACGTTATGGACGAATGTGCCGAGCGGCATATTCTTGAGCGGCAAGGCATTGCCAATATTAATTTCGGAATCGGGGCCGGAGGTAATGATTGCGTTCACTTCCAGTCCACTTGGCGCGATAATGTAGCGCTTGTCGCCATCGGCATACTGAATGAGCGCGATGCGGCAATTGCGGTTCGGATCGTATTCGATCGCAGCTACTTTGCCTGGCACTGTCAGCTTATTACGCTTGAAGTCGATGATGCGGTACATTTGTTTATGCCCGCCGCCGCGATGCCGCGACGTGATACGACCGGTATTGCCACGCCCGCCCGATTTTTTCAGCGGTTCGAGCAGCGATTTCTCCGGTTGAGTCTTCGTGACTTCATCGAAGGTCGAGATCGAATAATATCTCGTTGCCGGAGTTCTCGGTTTTAAATTTCGAATTGCCATAATCTTCAGTAGTGTGGGACATGCTTTAGCTTGTCCCCGTGACGCAAGCTAAAGCATGCGCCACACCTTATAATGCTCCTTTGTCTTTTGCATCCAACGGCGCGAATACATCGATCGTATGCCCTGCTTTAAGATGGACGATCGCCTTCTTGTAGCCTGCCTTTTTACCGCGCATAACGCCTTTGCGCGTGAACTGCGTCTTGTGCTTGGTCTTCTGCCACATCGTCTGCACGCTATCGACCTGCACGCCAAAGCGCCGCGCCACCGCTTGCGCGATCTCGATCTTATTCGAATCCGGGATCACCTCGAAATGGTAAATGCCCTTCTCGCTTTGCAGCGTTGCCTTTTCGGTCAGTAGCGGCCGCTTAATAATTTCTTTTATCATCGTTACGTCCTTCTATTATGCCGGAATGGCGATATGTGCAACTTCCGGTTTTTCCTGCGCGAGGCCTGCAAAGCTATCCTCGATGATCTTGATGGCCGATTCTTCGGCGATCACCGCACGCGATTTCCAAATCTCATACATCGACGCTTTATCGGCCGAGAGCACGGTGAGCGTCGGAATGTTCCGTCCGCTAATGTAGACCATGTTGTTATCGCCAGCCGTAAGCAAAAGCGACTGTTTGGTATCGAGGTTCAGCGCGTTTAAAACTTCCTGCACTTGTTTGGTACGCGGAGTATCGAAGTTCAAGTCCTCGACCACGACAAACGCATTGTTCTTGACTTTCTCCGACAGCGCACTCTTACGGGCGAGCTGCTTCACTTTGCGCGGAAGGCTCTTCGTGTACTTATGCGGCTGAGGGCCGAACATAGTAGCACCGCCCGGATGAAGTCCGCTTTTGATCGAACCCTGGCGCGCGCGGCCCGTGCCTTTTTGGCGAAACAGCTTCTTCGTCGAACCCGACACCTCGCTGCGCTGCAGCGTTTTATGCGTACCCTGACGCTGATTGGCAAGGTAGGTATTGATCGCAAGCCACATCGAATGCTCGTGGGGCTCGATACCGAATATATCTTCCGAGAGCGCAATCTTGCGTCCCGTGCCCGAACCCGCTTTACTTAAAACTTCTACTTCCATATTCTTCGATAGATTCTATGGATTCTATAAATTCTATAGAACCTATTAGGCTTTAACGATTTCTACAACTTGGTTTTTAGCCCCCGCGAACGAACCGCGAACGAGGATAAGGTTCTGGTCGGCGACAATCTTCACTACCTGAAGATTACGCGTGGTTACCTGATTGCCGCCCATGCGTCCACCCATGCGCTGTCCTTTAAAGACGCGCGAGGGATAACTCGATGAGCCGATCGATCCCGGAGCGCGCTGGCGGTCCGACTGACCGTGCGTCTGCTGCCCGATACCACCGAAGTGATGTCGTTTGACAACACCCTGAAAGCCACGGCCTTTCGAGGTCGAGACCACATGCACAGTATCGCCTTCGTTAAAGACGGACGATGCGGTAATCTCAGCTCCCGGAGTAAGCGAAGCTAACTCCTGCTCGTCAAAACTGCGAATCTCTTTGAGATACCGTTTCGGAGCAACGCCGCTTTTCGCGAAATGCCCGTTTTCCGGTTTGTTCAGCTTGCGTTCGTCGATCTCCTCGAAGCCGAGCTGAACGGCATCGTAGCCATCGGTCGCCTTCGTTTTGACCTGCGTTACGTAGCAGGGGCCGGCCTGTATTACGGTGACAGGAACATACTGCCCCTGCTCATCGAAGATACCGGTCATTCCTATTTTCCTACCTATCAGTGCGCTCATTTTACACTCCGTTTAATTAG
>DASZLH010000233.1:0-6019 GCA_035552495.1 Kapaibacterium sp. (SeqCode)
AAAGCTATCCGTGCGCGCCAATAGCAAAAACCCGGTAACAATGCCTGCGAGCGCCCACGCACTATAGCCTGAGTTTCCCGATAACGTTTGTAAATAAATGCGAAAACAGAGGACGAGAAGGAGTGCCGTCACGGTCGTCTCTAGTCCGTTAATCGAGCGAACGATGACGATAAAACTTGCGGCGTAGAGCATTGCACTCGCGGCAGCAGCAGTGATCCGGTTCGATGCTTTTGCATTCGGGAGCGCATCGTAAACAGTGCTTCCGATCAGCCAGACTATTGCAGCGTCCAAAATACTTTGAAAGAGCAGCACCGCGTGGATGTATCCCCAATTCGTCAGTGAAGTCCAAAAGAATGGCGTAATGATAAAGAGCCAGAGCGGGTGCATACCATTCGTCGGATGCGCGCCATCGAACGAAATGCCATGGCCGTGCGCGAGATTGCGCGCGATGGTGAAGTAATAGAGCGCATCGTCCGGAAGACGGCTTGTCACCAAACCCAGCAGATGACCGCGAAAGTACAACCACGCCAACAGTCGAAGACCAAGACCGAGCGTGGCAATCCAAATCAACCAGCGTTTCTTTTCTTGCAATTCTATTTTTTATTCTCGCGAATTCTATTTTTATCGTCGCGATTTATTTTTTATCCTCGCGGATGGAACGTGCGATGAACTTCCTGCAAATACGAACGATCGACATGCGTGTATATCTCCGTCGTCGAAATATCGGAATGCCCGAGCAGCTCCTGCACGACGCGCAGATCGGCGCCGCCTTCGAGCAAATGCGTCGCGAAGCTATGCCGGAATGTATGTGGCGAGATCGCCTTCTCGATCTTCGCGGACTTCGCATATTCCTGAATGATATTCCACACGGACATGCGCGAAAGCCCCGTGCCGCGCTCCTGATTGAGAAACACCGCGTCGGTCATTTTGCTCGACTTGAGTAAGAGCGGCCGGATCGTACTCAGATATTCTTCCATGGAAGCGCGCGCCATTCGTCCGACGGGCACGATCCGCTCTTTACTCCCTTTGCCGAATAATTTCACGAGTCCTTCCTCGAGCCAGAGTTGCGTCATGCGTAGCGTGGTCGCTTCGGAAACACGCGCGCCGGTCGCGTAGAGAAATTCGAGTATGGCGCGGTCGCGCACGCCTTTCTTCGTCGAACGATCGGGCTGCGAAAGTATCGACTCGATCTCTGCGATCGATAACACTTCGGGCAGCTTTCTTCGCACCGATTTTACATCGAGATTTTCGGTCGGGTCGTTCAGGATTATTTTCTCCGTAACAAGATACCGGTAGAACCCACGAAGCCCGCTTACGATGCGCACGACGCTCGTGCGTTCGAGTCCGCTTTCGCCGAGCGCGCGAAGAAATTGGTAGAGGTCCCGCGGGTTTACTCGCGTGAGCGTTGTGTTGAGCGGAATAAGATACCGTTCTAATTTTTCAATATCGCGGCGGTATGCTTCGAGTGAGTTGGGTGAAAGTCCCCGTTCGATCCGCAAATAATTCAGATAGAGATCGGCGGGCGAGCGTTTGCCACGAGCGGCCGCGCGGGGCGCATCATCTCCCGCGAGCAGCGCATCCAGCGTCCGCTTCGGCGGCTTCGTTCGGGGCGGAGATTTTAACTTCGGTGCCGGGACGGTCATGCTGTGTAAGGCAGGCGAATCTCACGCGAGCGCGATCTGCGGTTGAATCGCCGGCGGTATATTCGATGAAGGGTATTGCACGCGCGCGTGATACAATCCCGAAAGCAGCCGCGCGAATACGCCGCGAATGATCGTGAGATCGCGCACGGTAATATCGCAATGATCGAACTGCCCCTGATCGAAGCGGGTGCGGATAAGCTGCTCGATCGAAGAGTCGATCGCCTCCGGCGTCAGGTCTTCATTCCTGGCCGCGAGCGACCGCGCGATCGCTTCGGAGGCATCGGCAAGCATCAGGATCGCAGTCTCTTTTGTATTCGGGCTTGGTCCGGCATACATAAAGTCCTTCTCATTTACCATTCCGCTTCCGGCTGCTTCGAGCACCGCGCGCTGATAGAAGAACGAGATCGGAAGCGTGCCATGGTGCATCGGAATGAAATCGATGACGCGCTCGGGCAGGTTATGCGCTCGTGCCATTTCCACGCCTTGCTCGACGTGCCGGCGAACGCGCTCCATACTTTCGCGCGCGCCGATGGCATCGTGAATATTTACGCGCTCGCCGCCAACTTTGTTTTGATTCTCGACAAAATCGGCCGGGTTCGCCAGCTTCCCAACATCGTGGTAATACGCTCCGACTTTCGCGAGCAGCGGATTCGCGCCGATCGCAATCGCGGCATTTTCCGCAAGCTGCGCGACGAGCATTGTATGCTGGTAGGTTCCTGGCGCGCGTAAGGCGAGCTCGCGCAACAATGGATGATTGATATTATCGAGCTCGGTCAACCGGAGATCGCTCACGGTATCGAAGACCGTTTCGATCAAAAACAACGCGCCGAGCGTGAGCACCGGGGAAACCAGCGCATTGCCAAGCGATGCGACGAGCTCCAGTCCAACATCGCTCAACGGTTTCGCTTCTTCGAGTGAGAGCGCGGCGATGGCGGTCAGATATCCAATGAAAATATAACCGATGCTCGTAAATAATTGCGCGCGGTTGCGAAGATCGCGAACGGTATAGGCCGCGAACGTCCCCGCGCAAAGTCCCGCGAGCGCGATCGCATAATCGTTGCCACGAATACCGGCGACGACGAGCGCCGCGATGACCGTCCCGTAAAATCCCGTTCGGCTATCGAAGAGGATCGTCAGCAGCATGGCCGTGACGGGTATCAGGATAAAATATTCGAGCGGGAAATCGACGCGAATCCAGACCGAGAGATACGCCAGCACCGCCGGGAATAACAATATGAGCGCGAGCAAAAGCAATTGCGCGTTATCGTTATAAATTTTGCGGCGAATAAATTTTAAATAGAGCACAATGAGCAGCACGATCACGCCAGCGTGGCCGGCCGTCCCCAAAAATCTGCCCAACTGCGCGACGACACCGCCGCGATCGATACGCGCTTGCGACAAACTTTCGAGCGAGGACTTGATCGCCGGAGTGATAATATCGCCCTTCGAAACGATCTTTTGTCCTTCGACGACAATGCCGTCCGTTCGAGGGACACGGTCCTGGATCGCCGCGCGGCTTTCCTGAGTGAGCTGCGCGTTGTAGATAACATTCGGTTCGAGCGACGTTCCGGCGAGCTTCGCAATCGCTATGGCAGACGCGTCCTCCGGCCGGAGATTGTCAATGCCGCGCTGCTTTTTTTGGAATGCCGTATAAATCCGGTTGCGCGCGGCTTCCAGCGTCATCAGCGAATCGCGGCTGAGCACCGTCTCTTCATTTGGGCGAATGCGAAGTGAGAAATACCGCGAAGCAGTAAGCACCGACGCTTCTTCGCCCGTACCTTGCGAAATAAATGCCGACGATTCGAGATTACCGATCGACTGCACCAGTGCGACCTCATCGGACTCGAGCTGCTGTAATTTTTTCTCCTGATGCGCGGCCTGAGCGTGCTCGCCCCGAGCAGCAGGCCTCACATTATTTCCTTCCAGATAAAATTGGGTGAGGGCGGCCCAATCGTCCTTATCGAGGCCCAATTGTTTTGCGGAGTCGATCAGCGAAAGCTCCTGAAGGCTATCCTCGTGTGCAAGTTCGAGCAGCGCGATGGCGCGGTCCCACGCAGTACGAAACCGCGCGAGACTCGCTTGACGGGCGGCCGTGTCGGGGGTATAGACCGGATAGAGCTGTTCGAGCGCCTTATGAACGTCCTGACGGTATCGGGAAATATCTTTATAAACGGGATAGGAAAATGGCGCATTGATATCCTCGCTCGTCCAGAGCGAACCGACCGAATAGCCCGAGAGCGCAGAGGTATGCGCGGCCGGAAACAGCGCGGCGATGGCGAGCGTCAGTCCGATACCGATCGTCCACCGAATAGCTTTCGATTTACGCCAGCCCGGCTGCGCCGCTTCTTTCCGCAATTTCTGAATGACACGTTTCGCCCGTTCCTTCATTGCTTATAGCAACTCCGCGGGAGGAACGAAGGTGTCCGGGCTGGAAAAATTAAGAATGAAGAGCGAAGAATGAAGAGTTAGGGTCACTTCTTCTTTCATTCTTCACTCTTCATTCCTCATTCTGATAAATCCAGCTCACGCGGTGCCGTTTGCCAAGCGGAGCGATACTCTTCCCAATGATACAGCGTTTCAGGATCGAAATCGGTGTTGAGCCGCACTTGTTTGAAAAATTCTGGGTCGGCGAGTGGCCGGTATAACTCCCACCCAAAAATTCCGTCGAGGTCCACCTCGCGAATAATGCCATCTTCGAAGGTCAGCCGGAGCGCGTGTGGCCCGACTACCTGAACCGTTCGAATCGCATGTGTTTCGTGTATCATGGTTGCAACGGACTAATGGGGTTCGGTAGTGTAGAAATGAACTTATCGCTTCCGCACCATCACCGTCTTCACGTCGCCATTGTGATAGGAGATACGCGCGTAATAGACGCCCGAGGCGAGCTTCGTGCCGTCGATATCGAACGTGTGCTCGCCGGGATAGAGTACCTGACCGATGCCGTTGCTCGTTTGCAGCTTGCCTAAATCATCGTAGAGCTGGAAGACGACGAGGCCGTAGTCGTTCAGCGTGAAGGCAACCTGTGTCGAGTTATCGAATGGATTCTCGGTGACGTGGAGGCCAGAAATTTCATCCATACTGGGATCGTACGTTGGCGGACCTGCCTTCACCCCAGCAAACTGCGGCCCGCGAAGGATTGAAAGCCCGATGGAATCGATCGAGGGGATGGTGGTATCTGGACGCGCTTCGGTGAGGCTATCTTTTACGGTATCTTGCCATATCACATTGCGGGAATGAATCTCCTGTTGAATAGAAGGAAACCACGAAGAATCGCATCTCTGATTTCCAATAATATAGTTAAGAATGCCTATTATCCCATTGGGATAGCCGCCATGACCTTCGAAATATACAAAAGTATTAACAATCGATGCTACATCATCACAATACCATACAGAGTCGGGTCTAAGATAGAGCACGGATTTCAACCATTCCCGATATTCGACATAACGATTTGGGTCATTGTTACGATAGTCATTATCGCCGTCAGCTAATGCAAAAGTGCCCTGCGAACCTCGTTGATTATAGCAAAGAGTCAGATATGCACGAATGGTATCGTACGACTCCTGATAAGTACCGGGGCCTTCCAGTTCGTTTGCTAAGTTACGAAGATAATTGCATTCATTAGTATCATATGAAGAAATAGTCGTGGGTTGATCTCCTTTCTGCTTTGCCATCTCGCCGCCAAGGCAATCTACAGTGGGTTTATTGGAATGAGCGGAAACTCCCTGCGCTCGCAATTCTGAGTATGCGAGCGTAAGGAATAGGACGAATGGAATAATATTTCGCATCATCTCTTCCGTACCATCACTGTCTTTACGCCACCATTGTGATAGGAGAGACGCGCGTAATAGACGCCCGAGGCGAGCTTCGTGCCGTCGATATCAAATGTATGCTCGCCGGGATAGAGTACCTGACCGATACCATTGCTCGTTTGCAGTTTGCCTAAATCATCGTAGAGCTGGAAGACGACGAGGCCGTAGTCGTTCAGCGTGAAGGCAACCTGCGTCGAGTTATCGAATGGGTTCTCGGTGACGTGGAGGTTGGCGAGTTCTTCTCCCTCCACGCTGCCGCCCATTGGCGATGGATGCACTGACTGCAACGGCCCACGAAGAATTGCAAGGCCAAGATCATCGATTGAGGGGATGGGATCGTGTGAATTATACGTGCTGTCCCAGTTAAGAGCGCCCTTTTTATAATCCAAAAATGTAACCGAGTCGCATCTGTTATGCTCGAGTATATAATTAACGATTGCGATCGACGCGTTCGAATATATACTATCCCCATGTTCTGGAAAATAAGCACTGGTGCCAATAATCGATGCAACATCTGAACAATACCAAGAGGAATCTGTTCTTAAATAAAGCACAGATTTCAGC
>DASZLH010000234.1:0-4610 GCA_035552495.1 Kapaibacterium sp. (SeqCode)
GCAAAACCTGAATCCGGCGGTTCTTCAAACGAAACGTGGCAAGTGAATACTACAGTCCAATGAGTCTCCCAGGACGAATGTGGCTAAAAAACTCACGACTCCGTCTTACGACTTTTAATGCAGGATTTCAATCGGTCATACACTTCTCGTAGTGGTAAGCTGTTTTCGAGGGCAATTCGTTTCACATCTTCATATTCGAATTCCATTCGTGAAAAGCTCCCGTGGGAGATCCGCTTCGCGTGGACGGATCCGAAATCCTCATGCTCGACTTCCACATGCTCCCGATCTGCAATGTGGCGGCGGATGCGTTCGTAGCGGATCCCGAGTGTCGTGGTCTCGCGCGCCAGGATATTTAGCATCTGTTCGGCGGCTGTTTCGGAAGCAAGAACTACCATCTCATGTCCGGCACGTCCCTTTTTCATTATTATTGGGCGGAGATATACATCGAGCGCGCCTGCTTCCATGAGTTGCGACTGCACATAAGCAAGTGCCGTTGGCGGCATATCATCGATGGCCGTCGTCAATTGCACGACCCAATCGGTTTTGGGAAATGCCGATATGCCATGCTCGGATTGCATCGCGCGATCGGTATTTAGTTCGCCGATGACGATCCGAAGCAGATTCGGGATTTCACGAAATTCTTTGGTCCCCGCGCCATAGCCAATAGCGATCGGCGAAAGTTCTTCTTCTCGCCGAAGCAGCCCGGTGGATGTTGCTCGAATAATACCAGCGCCTGTCGGTGTGGTTAGTTCGGATTCCACCATGCCCAACTCGGTCGGGTATCCTTCAAGTATTGCAATGGTAGCCGGGGCTGGCACGGGCATCACGCCATGCGCGGTATGGATGAACCCTCCCGCACCAAGCGGGACCGCGCGCGACCGGCATTCTTCCACTTCAAAATACACAAGCCCGATCGCCACCGAGACAATATCGACGATGGAATCGACCGCGCCTACTTCATGGAAGTGGACTTTTTCGATCGGGACATTATGAATGCGCGCTTCCGCAATTCCGATATGCCGAAAAATTTCGAGCGATAATAGCTTGACACGTTCCGCAAGATCGCTCTCCCCAATTACATGCTGAATCTCATGATAACTCAGTCCGTGCGAATGAACATGCGTTTCAGTATGATCGTGGTGTCCGAAATGATCGTGGTGTCTATCATGATGATGATGCGAATGCTCGTGCGTGCCTATTTCCACATCGAATTTCACGGCAGAGATCATGCTGCGCTCAACGAGCCGCGTTGAAACCCGATAACCGGCGAGCGGAAGTTTCGTTAATTCATGGGTGAGATATTCCAGCGGAAGTCCTGCGGAAATAAGTGCTCCGACGGTCATATCTCCGCTCAGGCCGGCAAAGCAATCGAAATAAGCGATACGCATGGTGCAAATGGTGTAGCGCCCAACTTCAGTTGGACAAATTTCATACAGGCTATAAGAACAGATAAGATCGGAATTAGTTAGGCCGCTTCGCACTTACTTTGTATATTGGGGAAAATAATTATGAAAGCATATTCTATTGTCGTTATGGCGGCCGTCTCGATTTTTCTATCGACCGCCTCTCCTGCTCAACATAGTAAAGCCAGCCATCCGGTTACGCAATCGAACGCTAAAATCATTTCGCTCGAGCATCAAATGAAAGCTGCGGCCGATAGCGCAAATTACACTCGGGCGGCTTCGCTCACCAAGGAGATCATCGGATTGGGACAGCGCGATAGCTCGGCCTACTATACGGCTGCGCTTCTTCTCGCTCTTTCAGGAAATAAGGCAGAAGGCAAGCTCTATTATGATACGGCTATGGCAAAAGGTTATAACCCGGGACCAGCTGATATGACCAAAGCGCTGCTGGGCCTGGACAACTCACCGGCGAATGTAAATATCGACAGCGCATTCGATGCGATCCATGCAGACGCTGTGATAAAATCGAAATCGTTGCCGCCCGGTTACAAGAATGCAAAACTGTACGAACTCTACTCCGAAGACCAGGGCGAGCGAATGCTGCTCGTCGCACACATGCAGCGGACGGGCCAAGTTCCAATGCCCGTTGCCTTGAAAATGAACGGCAACGATGTGCGCCGCAAAAAAGAACTCTATGACATGCTATCGGCCCACACCATAATCACTGCGAACGACCTCGAAGAAGCGGGCCTCATCCTTCAGCACGGTGATGACACAAGCGATTATTGGACGGCCCATCAACTTGCCCTGCAAGCGATCGCGCTCGGCGATAGCAACGCGCGGCAGCTCGCAGCCATGACGCTCGACCGTTATCTTGTGAAGCAAGGCAAGCCGCAGCATTTCGGGACCCAGGCATTCCAAAACGAGAAGACCGGCAAGTGGGAATTATATCCCGTCGATCCCACGGTTACCGATGCAGAACGCGCCCGATGGGATGAGCCTCCGTTAAAAGAACAATTGAAGCGGAATATAGATATATATGGCGCTTCGCCGAAGCAATAGCACCATTCCTTGGGCAGGGTATGGCAATGTGCTAAAGTCGATGTTTTTTGAAAGTTCTCCTCTCCCTCAGCAGAGGGAGAGGCCGGGTGAGGGTTCCGAATTTATTTATTCTCCACCACCGCAATTTTTCCAGCAGGTATTAATCTGCCGTTATGTTCCAGTACAACGCTATAGATACCGCGCGGCAGGTGCGAGACATCGAGCGTAGCATGTCCGTTCAGTAATGTGCCTGAAAGCGCCTCCCGGCCAAGAATATCGTAAAGATAAACGGAGCTTGCACCGATGGATGATGTGATAGTGAGATTGGTCGTTGCGGGGTTGGGATAAATATGGCCATCGTCAACGATATGTTTGTTACTCTCGACATGCTCGGAAGGTGGATCACCACGGAAAATTAAACCTTGATCGCCCAGAGAACTAATAAATACCCCATATCCTTGCGAGGTAACAGCAATACTCTGAATAAAATAGGGTCTGTAACCTGTTGTATCGAGAATTAAAGAATCCACGCGCCACGTTATTCCGTGGTCTGTACTTACTTCCATCCTCGTCCCGGAACCGGATTCTGCGCCAAATACAATATTCCGGTCGAGAGAAGACATAGACTCTATGCCGTCTGAACCACTCACTGATAATGCGACAGAATCCCAACTCATACCGCCGTTTATACTATGGGTGATAAATACATATACGGGCACCAAGCCTATAGTGCCATACACCGATGCCCCATATCCCACAATCGTATCCTCACCTTTGAAATTAAAATGGCCGAGTACGTGGATCGAGTCCGCCCAGGGAATGATTAACGGAGTAGAATCGACGGTCGCCCAATTGTCCGACGTCTTATACACCGGTCCGATATCATCAGAGATCACACGAAATTTTCCGTCTCCATCGGAATGGCAATCGGAAGCGAACAGCCAGGGAGAAAATGGGGCTAAAGACCAGTTCTTGCCGCCATCGTGCGTCGTCGCGATATCGCATGCGGAAACAACTCCGGTAGTCGCCCGGGCAAGAATGACGATACCTGTCATGAGATCGGAAAAATGGACATTCGAGACATATTCCGACGTATGCAGGTCCTGCTTTTCCCAGGTGGCTCCTCCATCCGACGTACGCAGGACGAGACCCGAATCTCCGACACCTACCGCATCGAGCGAGTCGATTTGTTGCACAGCCTCAATCTGATTTCCGATAATCCGTTCATGTGGCAGGTTGGGGTCCTGTTCCGCCCACGTCTGCCCGCCATCGGTGCTCCGGTAAAAAATGATCGCACTTGCCTGAACCGTTTTTAGCGAAGTATCGGTCTTGATTCCTCCAGCAATGCAAACTTCACCCCAGCAATCGAGCGAGGTAAACTTAAAAGAATGACCGTGATTATCATAGCTGGGATGGGTGACATGCCAGCGATATTGCGCCCGCGCGCCCGATGCGAAGATCAGGCACGCGAGCAGCAATGAATATTCGAGTAAGCGATTTCTTCTCATTGATTGGAGCAGGGAATGGAATAGCAATATTCGGGCGTCCAATTGGTCCCATGCGGGGGTGCCGGAATACAGGTACATCCTGTTTCCACGGAAGACCACGTGCAGTTCGTAATGCTGTAAAGAGGCGGCGGCGATCCATGATAGCATACGTCGCAAGATTTCGAGCAATAACAACTGCCAAAGATAGAACAACCTGCATACTTACTATTCTGGTCCACCGGTGTGTGAAAAACCCAGCATGTAGGACGGAACAAAGTGACCACACTATGTTCCCCTTTTGCACACGGGCCTATATCCGGGAAATAGTGTAGCGCATCGTTAAAAGCGGCGTCGGTTGCCGCGTTGATCAGAGTGATCGGATCGACGGCCGCGCAGTCCGGTGTCGGGTCCGGATCTACCTCCTCTACCCAGATTTGTTTATCGCCGGAACATTCTCGCCAGCAGTAGAGGACTGTTGCGTTGCAGAGCGTTCCAGGAACTTGGAAAGTTGTGGAAGCTGAAATCCACGCGCAAGTAGCTGGATCGGGAGCCGGGCCGCTTGCGTCTGGGCATTGCGCTTGGGATACCGATACAAATGATAGCAATGTCAGAACAGAGACTATTACTATCGAGCGAATTTTAAATTTCATCGTCGTGTTAATTCAATCGTTGAGAAATT
>DASZLH010000235.1:0-13549 GCA_035552495.1 Kapaibacterium sp. (SeqCode)
GATGTTAGGATGGATTCTCTCCAACCATTACGATAGCCGCGAAACGATCATGCAGCCGGTGAACACGGGCGTCTTTACCGATAACGGACAGCGCGTCCGCAATGCGTATTCCGGCGCGACGCAGAGTGCGGCAAAATTCTATGCCGGTTTGAGCGTCGGCGCGCAATACCGCTTGCCTCTCAATACATCGGGGTCACTCTTTGCGCTACCCGAAGTATTTTATACCGCGGGATTGACACAACTGGTGCGCGGCTTGACGTGGCGCGCAAATTCTCTCACGGCCGGAGTTGCAGTGCAATATATGCTTTTACCAAAACCCGCAGTCGTTCCGCCCCTACCTCCACTACCGCCACCTCCGATCGTGGAAGCACCGAAACCCAAGCCTCCGATACTTGCTACGTCGCTTCAGTTTGCGAAAATCGATTCGAACCAAGACGAGCAGCCGATCAAAGAAGTAGTAATCGAAGATTACATTCGCACTCAATACCGTCCGCTACTCAATTTTATTTTCTTCGATGAAGGCTCGTCCGCACTTTCTACGCGGTATCATACCATCTCATCCAGCGAGACAAAAACATTCCAGTACTCCGACCTCAATGATTATGAGACACTGCCACTTTATTACGATGTGTTGAATATTTTGGGCAAGCGCATGAGGGATTATCCGAAAGCGAAGCTTACGCTCGTCGGATGCAATGATGGACAGTCCGAGAACGGGAATAAATTACTGTCGCAGGCGCGTGCCAAAACCGTCTTTCAGTATCTAAAAATTAGGTGGAACATTGATTCAAACAGAGTAAAGATCGAAGTACGCGACTTGCCTGATAAACCCTCGACGGTAACCGATTCCGATGGCGCGAAAGAAAATCGCCGGGTAGAGATTTATTCGAATGTCTGGCAAGTCCTCGAACCGATTTTCACGACGGATACCGCGCATATTCCGGAGCCGTCGATCGTTCGGTTGCTTCCTAACGGAACGGCCGAAGCTGGCTTCCAAAATTGGCAGGTCTCTTCCTGGACTTCTCAGCATGAGGGTAACCTCGAGTATCTGAAAGATTTTCCCGGGAGCGACTCACTTCCCCGCTACCTCGATTGGGATCTGGAAAAAGAACGCGAGCCTGTACTCGCCTCACTCGATACCGTTCATGCAGTACTGCATGTGCAGGACCGTGCCAACCAAACCGCCCAATCGGATGAAATTACTCTGCCTGTTCGGCACTATACGTTGCTCGATAAACACTGTGAAGGATCGATCGATACGATCATCTCGCGCTATAGTTTGATCTTATTCGATTTCGACCGAGGCGCGCTCAGCGATGCCAACCGCCGCATCGCTAATTTTGTGAAAGCACGAATTTCCGATGAGTCGAAAGTAAGTATTCTGGGCTATACCGATCGCATCGGTTCCGATGAATACAATCAGCAGCTTTCAGAACTTCGAGCGCGTTCGACGGCGCATTATATCGGCCTTGAATCGCGCAGCGACGTTCGGGGTCTCGGGCGCTCCGTACTCCTATACGATAACACGTTACCGGAGGGACGCTTTTATTCGCGAACGGTGACGGTTGTCGTTACGACGCCGACGAAGCGGTAGAATAATCGCTATCGAGTCATACAAAATATCCGCTCGAACGAATTCCAATATTCTGTTGTCGTTGCCACTCAGCTAATAACTCACTTGTATGAATATCGACCTTCCTCTAATCGTCACTAAGATTCAGAATACGCCTGTCCGTCAACTGCCGCAAAAGGTAGCAAGGGGTATTCGTCAAGTACTGTTGGAATATCCCGTTCACATTATTGTGAACACCGTCACCGCATGTAATCTTGGATGCGAGCACTGTTTCATTAACAATTACGGCGCGGAAATCCCGGATGCTCATTCCAATATCATGCATTGGGAGATGTTTCTACGTATTCTTGACCGAATAGCTCCCGCCGTTCGCCATGCGGAATATTTCCAATTCTCGACTTTCGAGGAGCTTATGCACAAACGGCTTTTCGATATGATGGACCGTGTGCTCGAAATCAATCCCAAGATCCAGTTTCCAATCCACTCGAATACCATGCTCGTCGATGAAGAAAAACTTTCGCGGCTTGCAACCTATCCTATCTCGGAATTTACAATTTCTCTCGATGGGATGTATAAAGAAACGGTCGAACGATTTAAAACCGGCGCCACCTTCGAAAAAATAATCGATACAATTCAGAAAGCGGTTATGCTGCCATGGAAAGCTCGCGTGGGCGTTGTATTCGTCGCGCACCGCGATAATATAGCAGAATTCCCGGACTACGTCGATTTTGTCCACAATCTCGGAGTGAAGACGATTTATGTAAATAATTTGCTCTCATTCACGCCAAAATTTCGGGATAAATATCTCTATACGCGCGAAGGAAATCAGGAGGCCGAACGTCTGTTCCAGGAAGGCATTGCACGCGTCGAGCGAAATGGTCAGACTGTCTATATTCCAAGTCTTACCCCCAAACCAATAGGGTGCAGTATTGTGGAGGCAGTTTATATCGATGCGCGTGGCAATGTTTCACCATGCGATTTTTTGAACGAGAGCACGCCATTCGAGTTGTTCGGTGAAACGAAACAAGGACCGGCTGTGCGATTTGGCAATGTCCTTACAGACGATATTCTTGCGATCTACCGCTCACCCGAAGTTCGCGCATTCCGTACCGCGCACCGGCATGGCAACGTCCCCGAGCCTTGCACACACTGCATCGACGCTTATGGACTCATGTGCAGCAAACGCACGAAATACGGCGCGGACAATTGAAAGGGAGGAAATATGAAATATGCAATTCATATTTCATACTTCATATTTGCCACATTGCGGAGAGGGAGAGATTCGAACTCTCGGTGGGCTATTCACCCACAGCCGCTTTCCAGGCGACCCAATTAAACCACTCTTGCACCTCTCCAGGCTTGGTAACAAGCGGACGAGTAACGAGTAACGAGTCAGGAAAATTGCAGGTCGTCTTGCATTATCCTCGACTGATTTATTTCGCTACACTCAAAATCTGATGGACATGGTGCTTTCCATGCTCTACATACGTATCGAGCAAATCCTCGAGCGTAATATTTTCTTCTCGCTCTGGATGATAACCCGATCGCTTCCATTGCGCATCGTTAGCCGATTCGAATAATTGCGCCATGCGCGTATGGAGCCCGGAGACGATAGCGAGTGAAGGGTCGATACTACCGGTATAATCGCTGGCCCGCGCCCACATATCCTGGTCGTAGGGCTTTAGCGTAGGATGGTCTTCCGCCAAAATCAGCTTCATGCGAATGAACGCATTCATGTGCGAATCGGCGATGTGATGCACGATCTGCCGAGGAGTCCAGCCGCCCTTTCGGTATGGAGTATTTAATTGCTCCTCATTTAACCCTTCGACCGCCGAGACAAGCTCTTGCGGCAAGCGACGAATAGCTTCAATTTTCTGAGCGCGTGCAGTCATGGGACTAAATCAGACAGTTTGTTTAGATCGATGCTCGGCATTCTGAGCATCGCGCTGTGCAACCCACTTCTCGATATATTCGACAATGGCAGACATAGGTGCGCCGGGGGTAAATAATTGTCCAACACCGATTTGCTTCAACTCTTCAATGTCTTCGTTGGACATAATACCGCCTCCGGTCAGCAGCACATCGTCCATTCCGCGATCGCGAAGCAGTTTCAGAACGCGAGGGAAGATCGTCTTATGGGCGCCCGAAAGCATCGAGATGCCGACAACATCCACGTCTTCCTGGAGCGCGGCTTCGGCGATCATTTCGGGCGTTTGCCGGAGTCCCGTATAGATCACTTCCATTCCAGCGTCGCGGAGCGCGGCAGCGATTACTTTCGCCCCGCGATCGTGACCGTCCAATCCTGCTTTGGCAATGAGAACTCGTATCTTCTTCAAGTTATTTCCGTACTAAAATGTTCACGTACTACCCTGCTGCCAATTATAACACGAATCGGGACAAAATACTTCTCGGTAATGTTTCGTACCCCTGAGAAACGGGCACCGTCCATTCTATCGATGTCCAAAAGAATTTTCATTCTTCATTCTTCATTCTTCATTCCATTCTTCATTCTTCATTCCATTCTTCATTCTTAATTCTTAATTCTTAATTTCTATTATGACCCCTGTTATCCTCCGCGGCGCACGCACTCCCATTGGTACATTGCTCGGTTCACTTGCAGATGTTCCCGCTCCGAAACTCGGCTCGATCGCCATTCAGGCTGCGCTCGAACGCTCGGGGGTGCGGCCGGAGGATGTGAATGAAGTTTACATGGGCTGTGTCCTGACGGCTGGCGTCGGACAAGCTCCCGCCCGTCAGGCATCCATTGGGGCGGGCATTCCAGTTAGTGTTCCGTGTACTACGATCAATAAAGTCTGCGGCTCCGGCATGAAGGCTGTAATGATGGCCACGCAGGCCATTTTACTCGGCGATGCGAATGTGGTCGTTGCCGGTGGAATGGAGTCGATGTCGAACGCGCCATATCTGCTGCAAAAAGCACGCACAGGCTACAAGATGGGTAATGCGGAGCTCATCGATGAGATGATTAAAGATGGTCTCTGGGATGTCTATAACGATTTCCACATGGGCAGCGCGGCCGAACTATGCGCGGCGGAATGCAATGTGCCCCGCGAAGCTCAGGACGAATTTTCCATTCGCAGTTTTAAGCTTGCTAACGAGTCGATCGATAAAGGCTACTTCGCGAGCGAAATTGTGCCGGTACAAGTCATGCGCGGCAAGGAAAGTGTGATGATTTCGGAAGATGAAAATCCCCGAAAAGTAAAATATGATAAAGTCCCGACTTTAAAGCCGGTGTTCAAAAAAGATGGGACGATAACAGCCGCGAACGCCAGTTCGATCAACGATGGCGCTGCTGCGCTCGTCGTGACGAGCGAGGAATACGCAAATGCGAAAGGTCTGAAACCGAGCGCAAAGATTATCGCGTATGCCACCCACGCACAAGCGCCCGAATTATTCACGACCGCCCCGATCGCTTCGATCCAGGCTGTACTCACACGCGCCAACATGCGCCTGGACTCGATCGACTTATTCGAAATAAACGAGGCGTTCGCCGTCGTTTCACTTGCAGCACAGAATGCGCTCGATATCCCACTCGAAAAATTAAACGTGCTCGGTGGCGCCATTGCCCTCGGGCATCCCATCGGCGCAAGTGGCGCGCGCATCCTCATTACATTACTAAATGCGCTCGAACGGCAGAACAAAAAAATTGGGCTTGCTTCGATCTGCATTGGAGGCGGCGAAGCGACGAGCATGATTATCGAACGCCTGTAACCTGGATTACGCTGATTATGCTGATTCAATTGATGGATTTTCAATTGAATAAATCGAGTGCCCTTTAGAACCGGGCACGTTGAATTACGAGATTAGAAGGGTAATAATGATGGACTCTCGAATAGATACTTCTTTGAAAGTCCATCAGCGAAATCAGAAAAATCTGCGTAATCCAGGTTCAGGTTTAGCTCTGATTCTTACGCTTGCTCTCGCGGCGGTTCTCCTATTTCCCACGATCTTCTGGCCATTCGATTACGATCAGGGGACGTTTGCGTATGGCGGGACGGCGGTCCTGAGCGGTCAGCGTCCCTATCTCGATTTCTGGGACATCAAGCCTCCGAATATTTTTTATACGTACGCGACGGCATTCGCGCTCTTCGGTAAGAGTGTTCGCGCGGTGCGCGTATTCGATTACCTAAATGCTCTTTTTACTATTGCTTTATTATTCGTGCTCGCGGCACGTCTCTGGAAAAACACGCCCTGGAGGAATATATCTGCCGTCATGGCGTCGCTGGCGTTCGTGTTGCAATATTATATTCTTGGACATTGGGATACCGCGCAAGTCGAGACGTATAGCATTCCATTTCTGCTGATCGCATTCTTACTTGCCGTGCCCGGCCGCGCTCGCGATGACCTTAGACATCTTTCGCTTCGAGCACTATTTGCCGGAATTGCGATTGCTATTTCGTTTTATTATAAATTCCCGAACGGTCTGTTTCTTCTGCTGATCGCAGCAGTGTTTTGGCTCCACTCCGGAAAGGATCGGGCCGTCCATCTAAGGACTATCTCGATGCTAATCGCGGGATTCCTCGTGGGCGTCGGCTTGGAAAGCCTCTACCTCGCGCTCAATGGCGAGTTGGTCCCGCTATGGCAGATTACGTTTTCATCCACCGCCAATTACGTCTCGACGAATTACTCCGGCTCGTTTAGTATGTTTGATAATCTACGCGCGAGCTTTCACGTGCTCGATCTCTTGTGGATCGTTGCGGGTATTATCGGTTGGAGTTTTTGGGCGAGCGACCGGCATCCGCGCGCGAAACATACCCATTCCGTTTTTATTTCGGCCATGCTGATGGTGCTTGGGTGCGTCCTTGCGTTTTTGATTGTGCAGGCTCAGAACAAGGGCTATAAGTATCACTATGCGATTCTATTACCGTGGGCGGATTTGCTGATCGGTGCGGGCATTGGACATATCGCGCGCGCGCTGGCGCAGTTCGATACACTGCCACGCGGCAATAATGCTTCGATCGTCGTCGTCGTGTTATTCGCTTTGAGTTATGTATGGACGTCCGCCGATCCTCTCCAGGCGCGGGTACATGAACTGTTGCAAATTGCCAATGGAAATGAATCGGCGAATGGCTATATCGCAAGCGACTCGCTGGCCAATTATGTTATTCAGCATACCGAACCGACGGACCGTATTTTTATTTTTGGATTCGAGCCGTATGTGTATTGGAAAACTGGCAGGCGTCCAGCCAATAAATATCTGAATACGATTCACTTCAAACCATCATACGTGCCAGCGCAAGAGAGAGACGAATTAATACACACTCTCGTCAGTAACCCTCCCGAACTGTTTCTTGTTGAGATGGGCGATCGCTATACCTCGCAGGGTAATTCGAATGAGGACAGCCGCACGACGATCGCGAAACATTATCCGGAAATCGAGAAGCTCCTCGCCGAGCGTTACACTGTGAAAGATACGCTGCAACATACGATTGCCTACGTTCTTCGCCATTGATGACTTATACCGAGCCCACTTTCGATCTTTCGATCGTAATTCCCTGCTATAACGAGGCCGCGCGCCTGCCGCGCACACTCAAACACACCATCCATTTTCTGGAACGGAGATCCGGTATCAATGAGATCGTTGTCGTGAGTGATGGAAGCAAAGACAGAACCGCACGTATCGCCGAAATAATATTCGAATCGCTGCCGGAAACAATTCGAGGCCGTGCAATCGAATACACGCCAAATGCCGGCAAAGGCAATGCGGTCAAAGTTGGAATGCGCGCCGCGCAAGGTAGCCGTATCTTGTTTATGGACGCCGATTATGCCGTTCCACTGGAAGATCTTGAAATTGCAGAGTCGCTGCTCGACAATGGCTATGACATTGCCATTGGCTCGCGCGCGCTCGAAGAGACAAAAATCGTGGAGCACCAATCATTCATCCGCGAGCGGCTGGCAAAACTCTTCGGATTTATTCAACGAAATTATCTTGGTCTCAAGATCAAGGACACGCAGTGCGGCTTCAAATTGTTTACACGAGCGGCAGCACACCGTGTATTCGCACACGTGAAACTTACCTCGGTAATCTTCGATGGCGAAATGTTATGGCTGGCCAAGCGCATGAAATTTCGCGTGAAAGAATTTCCGGTTGAATGGACACACGATCCGGATACTCGAATTACCTATAATCTTTGGCGTGCGTTCAAAGTATTTCTCGACATGCTGGTCATTCCGTTTATCCATATCGACCGGCGAACCTGGAATAAATAATATCCTGAAATAATTAAATTTTCTATGTCTATTAAAAACGTTACCGTAATCGGTGCAGGAACGATGGGCAATGGTATCGCTCATGTATTCGCGCAAAGCAATTATCAAGTTACTTTAGTCGATGTTGGCAAGGAGGCGCTCGCGCGCGCGCTGACAACCATCGAGAATAATCTTACCCGACAGGTCAAAAAAGGGACGATCACAGAAGCTGACCAGAAGGACGTGCTATCCCGCATTACGACCGAAACGCAGCTTGCCGCTTCTATTCAGCATGCCGATTTTGTCGTGGAAGCCGCCACCGAACGGTTCGATCTTAAGAAAGAAATTTTTCAAACGCTGGATCAGAATGCTCCCGAAGGAGTGATTCTCGCGACGAATACCAGTTCGATCTCGATCACCGAAATTGCCGGCATGACGAAACGCCCGAGCCATGTGATCGGCATGCACTTTTTCAATCCAGTGCCAGTCATGAAGCTCGTCGAAATTATTCGCGGACTTGCGACAACGGACGAAGTTTATACCACCATAAAAAAGCTCACCGAAGATCTCGGCAAAACGCCGGTCGAAGTTAACGACTTTCCCGGCTTCGTTTCGAACCGCATTCTTATGCCGATGATTAACGAGGCTGTCTATTGCGTAATGGAAGGCGTCGCGAAACCGGAAGACATCGATACCGTCATGAAGCTTGGCATGGCGCACCCGATGGGGCCGCTGCAACTCGCCGATTTTATCGGACTCGACGTCTGCCTTGCGATCATGAACGTCCTTCACGATGGACTTGGCGACACCAAATACCGACCATGCCCGCTACTCAAAAAAATGGTCGCGGCCGGGATGCTCGGTAAGAAAACCGGTCAGGGATTTTATAAGTATTAATCTATTCCGATAGTCCAGACTCAGTGAACTAATTCTCGCCGAATTCCCTCCTATAAAGGTGAGGATTCGTCGTCTTACATTTATTTTCATTTGGTGCGCAATCGCCTTTCCTGTGCTTGCTTATGCGCAGAACGCGGACTGGCGGTCGACGTATAGCAGCGCATTCTTCGTAACGCCGGTCAATACCAATGTAATGTTTCTTCCGAGTCCCGATTTTCAACCGGTGCTGAGCGGCAGCATCGAATATTCTTTTCGGAAGACCGATCGATTAGGTTTTGAACTGAGCGGAGGATGGTATCCGTATTTCAATCGGGATGAAATTATCGGACGATTTGGCATTCGAAGGTTTAGCGCGAAGTCGGTTGCGCCGGTCGGCTCCTACTGGGAAATGGCCGCCATTGGCGGGACATCATTCACACAAGGAAAAGAATATCCCGACCCACTCATTGGAATCGGATTGCGTCTCGGAAATATTCGGGCAACTCGCTTTGGGGATTTAAGCTTCGAGTATGGCGGCGGGCCCAGTATTATTTTAACAAACGGTCAGGCACAACTTCGAGCCGAATTCTTTTTTGGATTGGGCTTTCTGCTCGGTCATGAGGTTATCATTTCACCGTAATTATTTCTGCGCATGCCAAGGTTCCCCGGCTTCGGCATGTCTTCGCAGTAAAGATGCTACGCGGTAGCGCTCCGTGCCATATTCCTTCGCGAGCGCATCGAGTGTAGCAACGATACACTTCGCGCCGATCTCATCGCACCATGCGAGTGGACCGATCGGATAATTCGTGCCGAGTTTCATCGCGGTATCGATGTCCTCGGCGAGCGCGACCGATTCCTGCACCGCGAAGGCGGCTTCGTTAATAATCATGGCCAGACTGCGGGGAAAAATCCCTGCAATTGCATCCTCGATTTTTTCTCCGGACTTTCCAAACAGGGAGAGAAAATTTGCGACCGTATCGCCCACCTTTTTATCCTCGATTCCAAATGGCAATGAATACTCGACTGTCTTCTGCCGTTCGAAATAACGGGGAAATATGGGCATTCCAATAATGCGTGACTCCAGCCCAATAGCTTGCCGGATGGAGGATGCCGTAACCGTTAAAGTATTTGCGATGAGAACGGCAGAGTGCCCTTCAAATTTTGAGAGCGACACTAGCTTACTCTCTGGGTCCGAGAACGATGCATCGAAAATAATCTCCGGATTGGCTTCCACCAATTCTATCGTATCGATAGAACGGAAATACTCCGATAAGCGGAGAAGATATTCGGGGTCGGCAATAAGCTGAATTCGCAAAATAGTTTGAGCGATGGGCTTCGTCGACGATGCGTTATCCTTCGAGCGTTTGAGAAAGTACGGACTGCGTTTGCTTCTCGCGATACGCGTGCAGCTTTTCGCGCAGCGCGGTATCGGTGGTCGCGAGCATGGCGATCGCAAGGAGAGCCGCGTTCTTCGCGCCAGCCTTACCAATAGCAAGCGTCCCAACCGGTATGCCGCCCGGCATTTGCACCGTCGAAAGTAGGGAATCCATACCTTTGAGCGCCGGACTTTCGATCGGAACGCCGAGCACCGGCAGCAACGTATACGCTGCAAGAACGCCAGCAAGATGCGCAGCGCCACCAGCGGCGCCTATAATTATTCGAAGTCCGCGCCCCTCCGCAGTGGAGGAATATTCTGCGACGGCATTTGGAGCGCGATGGGCAGATAATACTCGATACTCATGCGGTACTCCAAAATCATCGAGCACACGGTGCGCTTCCAGCATCGTTTCCCAATCGGACTTGCTGCCCATGATTATTCCTACCAGAGGTTTATTGGATAGTGCCATGAATATTTTTGCTTTGAGCGCCTTTTAAAGGCAGCGCGTGCCGCTAACAGTCCTCATTCATTCGCGGTTTCCTCGAGTTCTTGAGCTTAAGGAATTTCCATCGAATTACTTCATGGGCTGAATTACTGCCATGATGTTGCCCTCGCTATCCTTGAACCACGCCGCTTTTGCGCCGCCACCAATCGCGACGCCATTCTCGGTCTTCACGCCGGGCATATCGTAGTCCTCGAACTTTACACCTTTAGAGCGCAATGCCGACATCTCTGCATCTAGGTTGTCCACTTTCCAGAATGCGGTGCTCGCCTGGTTCGTACCCGCGCCACCCGAGGGATAGAGGAAAAACGCTGTACCATTACCAGATTGGTACATCACTCCTCCATTGTTCTCTTCCATCGGGCGGAAGCCCAACGTACCCTCATAAAATTTCCTTGCCCGGCTCAAGTCCTTGACCGGTACGTACGCATACATTGGTGATTGTTGCAGCATAGTATTTTATTTTCGAAAGTGGTTAAACAATAAGAGTGACGGAGCAAATCCCCACGCCCTTTTAAAAGAGCGTTAATTACATTAAAACATCCCGCTCCGAAATTCGGAGCGGGATGTAAACTTAAATTATTTTATACTCTCAACGCTCTTTTAAAGGGGCGTGCAAAACTCCGGTTTAATTCTTCGTGTAGTAGTAAAGGTCGAGAGGCGCCCCATAAACCTCATTCACACTCGAATAATTTGAAAGGGCCTGACCCATGATACAGTATAGGTTGCTACCATTTGCGACCACCGCCGTTTGACTGCGAGCCGTAATAAGGGATCCTTCTGCAGTCCAGGTATTAGTAAGCGGGTCGTAAGCTTCAACCGCATTCTGTACTGCTTGCGCGGAATTATAACCCCCAACGGCGTAAATCTTTCCATTAACAACGGCCGAGCCGAGCGAATACCGAGCGGTATTGAGCGAAGCGACTGTGCTCCAGGAATTCGTAGCGGGGTTGTATGCTTCCGTGGTCGTCATGGCATTACCGCCGCAATCCTCGCCTCCGATCGCATAGACAATTCCATTTAGAGCAGACGCTGTCAAAAATTGGCGGCCCGTACTCATACTCGCTTTGTTAGACCATGAGTTGGCAACAGGATCGTAAGCTTCCATGGTTTGATCCGAGCAACTATTTCCTCCCATGGCATAAATGATGCCGTTCACCGCACAAACTCCTGGGTTCATCCTCCCCGTAACCATGGAGGCTTTGGCGCTCCATGAGTTCGCACCAGGATCGTATGCCTCGACCGTTGTGAGGTCGGCCCCTCCATTATATCCACCAATCACATAGATGATTCCGTTCACTACCGCGGCCCCAGCGTGCTCTCTGGCGGTAGGCGCAGCAGCGAGTGTGGTCCACGTATCGGTCGCTGGATTGTAAGCACGGGTAGTATTCTCATAGTTAGGAAAATTAAAACCGCCGATGACGTAAATGATCCCGTTCACCTCTGCTGCAACCATAGCGGCGGCGGCATCCGGGCTGCTCGTCTTGGTGGCCCAAGCGCTGCCTGCGACAGCGTTCACCGGTCCAGCAAGAAAAGAATAACCGGAAATACTAAGGTTATCCGGAAATGCTACAATCGAGCCTGAAGGAAGGAGACTGCTCAAAGCGGTCGTAGTTGCCACCGTGCCGGTGCCGGAAGGAAAGGTGAGGGTTCCTGCCCCACTTGACGTGAGCGTGGTAAAAGCGCCGGAGCCGTTATCGATATAAAGCTTTGTCTGACGTGTTTGCGACGAAGCAGTTACCGCGAACGACGCGATCAAAAAAAGCGCGAAAACAAAACGAAATGGGTTCTTCATAAAATTGTTATTTGAAAAAGTTGAGTCTGATGTCTTTTCACTGTTAGTCCTTTTAGAGACGAATCTTCGCCACGCCCACTTTCAAGGGCATCGCCAAAGCTGGAGCACGCGGATGGAAATTCCCAGTGCGCACTCCAGCCAGGCTGCGAAATCAATTAGTTCGCGTGGTGCCAGGCGCCGCCACTATAGATCATCGTCCAAGTTGCGCCAATCGGAATACCAATACTGGTCTCCGCTTGCGCATCGGCATTATGGATATAAAGCACTTGGCCATTCGTGCCAGCCGGCAATGTTACCGCGACACCCGTTGCAGTACCGTCGTCAGCGATTTCAACTACAGTCGCTCCTTGCGGAACAGTGTACGCGCTGGCACCGCCAGAGGGGGCATAGCTATAGACGTTCGTTCCAGCGAGGTTTGTCACCGTCGAACTCGCCGGGGTGGTCGAGTTGTAGTTACCGATGGTCGTTGTCGCGCTTCCCGTCGAATTGACGTTTGTCGCGCCGGTGACGGTCGCACCGCCGCCAAAGGTCGCCGCGCCGGCACTCGTGACCTTCCAATTGCTGGAAGTGCCAAGAATGTCGGTGTTGCTCGCCCCATTTTGGACGGTGAATTTAATACCGGTGTGACTGCCGGTGCCGCCACCATTGTCAGTTTGAATGATCTCGAGACCTGTTTCAGCTATGGTAGCAGCGCCATTTGTAGTGATAATTTCACCATCTTGGCTCGTGGCGCCACTCCCGCTATTCAATATGCGAAGCGCTGCATCGGAAATCACAGGCGTGATGGCGATCGACGCTGTTCCAGTCACATCGAGTTGATGTGTGCCGGGCGCCTGACCGATGCCGACATTTCCTGTCGCGCCAACCGCAACGAGATCGCTTGCCGAATGACTCTGGATATCGAATATATCCGCCGAGGGCGTGGCGCTTCCAGCTTGCAATGTAAGCGCGGTGAAATCACCAGTGGGCAGAATAACATTGCGTGTGGAACTTGCCGGAGCCAGGCTGACCGCATTGGCTGTGAAACCGGACGTTGAAGTCCAAGTCGGAGTAGCCCCGGCTCCTGCGCTCGTGAGAACATCCCCGCTGTTACCGGTGACCGGCGTACTTCCAGTCAAGCTGATCGGTGCCGCAGAACCGGAGAGCGTAAAGCCTCGCGTGGTTTGAACGACTCCAGACGTGTTGACCAATGTTACGTTGGCGTCGCCAAGCTGCATC
>DASZLH010000236.1:0-8333 GCA_035552495.1 Kapaibacterium sp. (SeqCode)
GCATCACAGGAAGTAGTGTCATAAGAACCACTTAAAGGCCGCTCATTAGGTTTTTTTGTTTTTTCAGTACTATCCGTACGCGTGACCGAAGAAGAATATAGAGATACAGCCGTGGACACCGGGAAGCAGGCGCTTCCCGGCACACAGAGCATTTGTAATACTAATAAAAATATTGCCATCATTGCCGTATCACTTTAATTGTTCGCACTTCGCCTTCCGGAACCGAGAAGCGGACGTAATAACTGCCCGGACTCAACCCCGCGAGCTTTAGCATGCCATCGCCATTCTGCGTCATCGTTCCCGGCACGAGCGTCGCTACTTTGTTGCCGAGGAGATCGAAGACTTCCACAGTCAGCGTGGCAGGGACGTTCAGCGTGTAGCGAATCTCCACCTCCGCATCGAACGGGTTCGGCGTTGCGCTTATCGCTCCCAACACCGTGCTCGGCAGCGCGCTGAAATTCATAACGCTGCTTTTCGGGCCAAGCAAAATTTCGAAGCCGATCTGTTGAAGCGTCGGGAGTGTCGTATCCCACGGAGTTAAAAGCGAATCGGTCACGGTATCTTTCCAGAAAATGTGCCAGCCTTGATAAAGATTACGAAGATTTTGCTCGAGTTGAGATACATAGAATGGGCATTTCCCCGATGCGATAAGATACTTTTCTAAGGCAGCCTCGCTGGCGACGCCTTTCAGGTTAAAAGTATCCGAGGGGTTAAGTGTACCTATCGCCGTCATTGCATCGTTGCAGTAATACGGTATTGTACCATCGGACTCGGTATCTGAGTTCAGGTAGAGCACTTTGAATAACCATTGACGAAACCCCTCCATAGCGCTGTCATTCGCGTAACTGCTTACCTGAGGATATTCTTGTCGAATTGCACTTCCGATAATTCCGAATACATCGTAGCGAAGCCCCGCATAAGAATAACAATGCTCAACGTAATATTCCAGAGTGTCTTCCGCCAAAGTATATAGGCCACCACCCTGCACGCCCTCCCAAAAATCTCCTTCCTGGAAAAGGCGCGCGCAATTTAATGTATCCGTTGTATCTGTGACATGAAGAGCCATTTGAGGCTTTTGATCCTTTGGTATTATCGACTCTGTACCATCGGAGCAAGAAACGGAAGAAGTGCATCGAGCCACAGCCGTGGACACCGGGAAGCAGGCGCTTCCCGGCACACAGAGCATTTGTAATAATAATAGCGCGATCATTGCAGTATCACAATAATAGGTTGTCGATTATCATTACAACACAATATGAAGTATAAAGTAGCGGTGCGCACTTATGGAGTGTTTATTTTAGCGGTAACGATTCGAAGAGATTATGCTTCTTAAATCGCAAAGCCGCAACGGACTCATACAAACTTACAACATAAACCGGAAAAGTGTACCTCGAAAATAAATAAAAATAGATTGCCCTCGGAATACTCTAACATTGTTTAGAATTAAGTTGTTAATACAGCCCATGCGCTCGACTTATGCTATACGTGTCATTCCTCGGCTTATTGCAGCACTGATAGTGCTCGCGATTGTATCGGTTGTGTATGCGCGTAAAAAATGGAAGAGACGAAAGTGAGCCATCGAATAATTATCGCACTTTGTTTTCCTCTGCTTGCTCTCTTCGCGGCTTGTACTACTTGCACGCCGGCGATCAATCAGGCTGCAATTCAAATTTCGGGGCAGCACTCTGCTTCGCTTACCGCCGGTGGTTTTGCGTTTACACCGCAGGGCGCGCGCGTTACCTGCTTCGATGTAGAGCCTAATATTTCCATCGAAAGTGTCGCGTATGATTCGCTCGATCTTCGGTGGGAATTCGGGTTGATCGCACCGAATGGATTTATCGATACGATCGGAATATTCTCTGAAATGGGCGTAGTGGATTCGATGTTATCATCTCGTATTTCCGTTGCGCCGTATCAGGCAGTCCGCTTATCTTTAAATGCCGCCATTGGTATCGATCCGAATTTGAGCGGCCAACCGCTTGCCTGCCGTTTGCGAGTCCTGGCGAATGGAAAAACCATTCTGACCGATACGCTCCGCTTCGATTCCATTCCGTTCGAGAGCCGGTATCGTGGTTATATCTATAACTTTGACGGTTCAGCCGATTCGATCGGCGTCAACGATCCGCCCGATAGTAATGATTGGCAGCCAACGGCTGTTTTTACTTTGCGTCCGGCTTATCCAAATCCGGCGATGGATTTGACAGACACCCTTGCGCTCGACCTGCTTCAACCGATCGACTCGCTGCGCGCCGATCTTCATATTACTCCGCAGCTTGTTGTGCGAATGCTTCTTTCTAAATCAGCGCTTCCGGCAGGCCATTATATTTTCGTGATGGACCGTAGCGGCCTTCCCGCAGGACTTTACCAGCTTATTATTAGCGCGTATCGGAATAATGCTATTACTACCAGCCATGGGAATGTGAGACTGGGATAACTTTTTAATGAGAATGAATACCCATGACCGAAAACGAAACCGACCATAAAGCTACTGAGCCCACCCATCCGACACTTTCTTCTCGATTGAATGCAAACGCAGCCGAGCAGAATAAAGCGATGCGAGACGTGGGGCCTTACCTCACGCTCGGGATCCAAATGGCTGCCTCGGTCCTGATTTTTTTCGGTATTGGCTACTGGCTCGACCGGGTCTTTCATACATCCTCCATGTGGACTATTATCCTCACCATTTTTGGGGCAATTTCCGGATTGGCATATTTCTTAGTAACGGTTGTCCATTTATCGAAAAAAGAGGAAACGAAACGGCCATAAAAAGCATTTGGAGCGCGCCACGCGGATTTTTAGTGCCTTGCGCATGATAAATTAGGGGACATGACCCGATCATGCACGTTTCCGAGATGGAAACTACTCTTCTTAAAGTCCGTAGAGTGCAGCGAAATACGACCACTTACCCAGAAAGGAAATTTTTTTGAGTCAGATAGCCAGTATCAGCGAACAACCCGAGTTACGCAAATCGACTGTAGTTGTCTTAAGCGCCGCCGACCAACTTCTGAGCAATGCAGCGACGCGGTACTTTGTCCTGCGTTTTTTAGGCATTACGACTATCCTCTTTTTCCTGGCCACTTCCTTAAGCATGGCCTTTGGGACCCCGGTATTTCGGACGGCCCTGTATATCGGAATGGCAACCCCGATCGCAGCCAGTTTTCTCAGTTTTCTCGCGATGGAGTGGTCGATGGAGCAGCCGCTCGGAATATGGCTGGGCGTATCGCTTGGCACATTAGTGCTGCGGGTCTGCAATCTGCTTTTCGCATTTGTGGTTGGCCTTGTTATCTTTAAGTTGAACACTGCAGGTCTTACGATCGGGCTGCTGGTGAGTTATTTCTCGCTGCTGACCGTCGAGATCGCCTATCTAAATAACAAGGGCAGCCTTCGCCGATAACGATCGAATATCCACCGCGACATCCGAAACCCTACGCCGATGCCCACGACCGATTCGATCCAACATTTACCACCGCATACCGGACAGGAAACGGGCGTAGTCTCCGCGGTCGCAGGCGCGGCACGCTCGGCGGCGGAGGGTCACACTCCGGCGCAGCAAGGCGGCAACGCGCAGGTCTTCAATCAGTTGCTCGGCCATATTGCCGATCACCACGAACTCGATTTCGAACCGATCGGGAACGTCCCGTTACCTTATATTTTCTGGGACCACGATGGCTTCCATACGTTTTCGAGCCAGGAAGCCCTGAGCAAAACCGGAAAGTATTCGGTCGATACCAACGGTCAATCTACTTCCAAAGCGACCTACAAAGCCATTCGCACCGATGGCCAGCCGATATCGTTCGATATGTCGATCACTTCGAACGTTATTTTTCTGGCATTAGCCGCTATAGTTCTTATCACGCTGCTGGGCCGCGCGGCCGCGAAGGCGAAGCACTCGCTCGTTCCGTCGGGCTTCCGGAATTTAGTAGAGATTCTAATGGTGTTCATCCGCGACGACGTGGTCTATCCGAACGTCGAGCAGCCCTGGGCGGATCGGCTCATGCCATTCTTTTTGAGTCTGTTCTTTTTTATCACGCTCGCGAATTTATTGGGAATTGTCCCATGGGGGCATACCCCTACCGGTGCGCTCAGCGTAACGGGAGGACTCGCGGCCGTCACGTTCGTTATCACGCAATACGTGGGACTTCGGACGATGGGTTTTGGCCATTTTATGAAGCACTTCACGGGCGGCGTACTCGATATGGAACTGCCGATGGGTATCAAGATCGCGCTCATGGTCATCCTGATCCCGATCGAAATCATGGGTTTGTTCACGAAGCCATTCGCGCTCACTGTTCGTTTGTTTGCGAACATGACGGGCGGCCATGTGATGATCGTTACGCTCATTGGCCTTGCCTTCGCGTTCCGGAGTTTGGCAGTGGCGGGATTTATGTCGGTGCCATTTGCCCTGTTCATCAGTATTCTCGAAATTTTCGTGGCGCTATTACAGGCCTATATTTTTACGGCACTCTCTGCAGTCTTCATTGGGTTCATGGCCCACAACGAACACGAAGAGCACGTGAACGACCGGGACCTTCCGCACCCACCACAGGGCGATAAACTGAGCGCGACGGCCCATGCGGTATAAGCGACTAAAAAAGAGTTAGATTTTAATCAGTACTACCACACTAAATCATTCAGAAGAACGATATGCACTTACTACTGCTTGGGTTTTTGGGAGAGGCGATCGGGGCATCGGGCCTTGGCTATCTCGGAGCGGCGCTCGGCGCGGGTCTCGCGGCGATTGGCGCCGGTATGGGTATCAGCCGGCTCGTTTCCTCCGCGATTGAATCGCAAGCCCGCCAGCCGGAAATGGCCGGTGCGCTCCGCGCAACGATGATCATCGGTGCCGCGCTCATCGAAGGTATTGCGCTCTTCGCGCTCGTTATTTGTATCTTACTCGCGGTAAAGTAAGTTTTTTTGATCCCCCTTCCTTTATAATATAAGGAAGGGGAGGTTAAGCTCCGCGTAAAAAAAAACTGCTTTATCATCCGAGGTAATGCCCCTGCCTGAAATGGCATGGGCAATTCGTTATTAATTTAGAATAAGACCGCTATGCTGGAAATCAATCCCGGACTGACTATTTGGACCTGGATCATCTTTTTGATCCTGCTTGCGGTCCTTTCGAAGATCGCATGGAAGCCGCTGCTCGCTTCGCTCAAAACTCGCGAGCAGGCGATCGCCGACTCGTTACAACGCACGGAGCAGGCGCGCGCCGATGCCGAGCGGCTTATCGCTGAAAATAAGCTCGAGCGGCAGAAAGCGGAAGAGGAAGTTCAGAAGGCGCTCCATGAAGGCCGTGAATATGCCGAGAGGATGCGTGCCGATTTAGTCGAGAAAGCCAAAGCAGAGGCCGAGAAAATGCTCGTCCGCGCGCGCGCCGAAATCGAGCGCGACACGCAGAATGCCTTGCAGCAACTTCGCAGCGAAGCCGCCGATCTTGCCATTCTTGCTACTTCGAAGCTTCTCGATGAGAATATGAACGAGGAGCGCCACCGCACAGTCGTGAACAAAATGATCGCCGATCTGCCGGCCCTTTCATAAATATACCTATGAACCTGCGGATCGCACACCGGTATGCACAAGCGTTAATGGACCTGGGAATCGAGCGGAATTCGCTCGAAAAAATCTCGGAAGACCTCATCGCAGTCGAGACGACGATTCGGGAGTCGCGGCCGCTTCGTGCAATGCTCGCAAGTCCCGTTGTCAATCCCGATCAAAAGCTCAAAATTTTTAACGAGATATTCGAAAAGCAATTACACCCGGAGACGCTTTCATTCGTGAAACTCCTGGTAACCAAAGGCCGCGCGGAATATCTTTTCGCAACGGCGGAAGAATTTCGTCGAATGCTCGATACGCGCCGGAATATTCTTCATGCCGATATTGCGAGTGCCGTCGAACTCTCCGAAGATCAGAGGATGATCGTACAGGCTAAGCTTGAGAATATGACGGGCAAGCGTATTCGCCCGGAGTTTCGGACCGACCCATCGCTCGTCGGAGGATTCGTCGCCCGCATCGGCGATAGCATGGTCGATGCAAGCATTCGGCACCAATTAGAATTATTGCGTGAACAGTTCAAGCACGGCGGAGCGCCGGTGCTGAACTAACATGCTAATCGGTTCAAGGGCCATGCGTAATCGAAACGCCACGATAGCTTGGGTTTTGGTTAGCATAGTGGTGTTTTGGCAAACGTCAGGTAATGCGCAGCAACCGGTAAAACACGCGCCGAAAAAGTCGGGTATGACTATCGTAGCGACGCCAAAGCAACTGGAAGGATTTCATCCGACGTGTAATCTCGATTCGAATTCCGTCGGCTTTTATTTCTTCCCCGCAAATCTCGGCGCGAAATGGACACTGCGAACGATCTCCGAGTATCTCGATGCGCAAAACAAGTTATTAAAAAGCGATACGACGTTTAGCTTTGAACGCGTCGTTTCCGATTCTGGAAAAACGTTGCAGGGGCTGCCAGTACTCGGTATCGAATCCTCGGTGCCCTATGTAGCAGGCAGGGAAGATAGTGCAAAAATGAAAGGGGTCGAGTATTATGTCGATGATTCAGTTATAATGACCGTCGTCAATCACTCGATCTCCAATGGTCAGAACCATATTCTGCTCGTAAATCCGCTTCGGATCGGAGCATCGTGGAAAGACGCAGCGGACGATACGATTCGAACGCATATCATTGCGACTGCCGAGCCGGTCTCGACGGCAATCGGAGATTTTAAGAGCGCGCTCGTCGTGCAAACGTCGGTTGGTTTTGGAGAGCTTTCGAAGTATTTCGTGCCGGGAGTCGGCATAGTGAAAACGATCTTTCGCGGAATTCCGCCGGCGGAAAATGGAACGTTCGTCGTTACGAGCGAACTAATAAAACTCGAACGCGGAAATCCGAAACGAAGTATCAAGCGGCAGTTCGAAGCGATAGAGAAAACACCCTCGAAGAGCAACAGTGTAATTAAAAAAGAAGGGAAGAAAAAAAATGGCAGCAGTTCGTCCAGATGAAGTCAGCGCAATTTTGCGCCAGCAATTGTCGGGATTCGAGAAGGAAGTCGATGTCTACGATGTCGGCACGGTGCTCCAGGTCGGAGACGGCGTCGCGCGCGTGTATGGCCTTTCGAAGGTCATGGCGGGCGAACTGCTCGAATTCCCGAATGGCGTGGTTGGCATGGCGCTCAATCTCGAAGAGGATAACGTCGGCGCCGTATTATTTGGCGATGAGACGCTTGTAAAAGAAGGCGATACCGTGCGCCGCACCGGCCGCATTGCCTCGATGCCGGTCAGCGATGCAATGCTGGGCCGGGTCATTAATCCGCTCGGAATTCCGATCGATGGTGGTCCGGAAATTACTGCGACGAAATTCCTGCCGATCGAGCGCAAGGCGCTTGGTGTCATGCAGCGCGCGCCTGTGAAAGAACCCCTCCAGACGGGCATCAAAGCGATCGACGGCATGATTCCGATCGGCCGCGGCCAGCGCGAGCTTATCATCGGCGACCGACAGACCGGAAAGACTGCCGTAGCTATCGACGCGATCATCAATCAAAAATACACGCATACTCCGGGCGCTGCAGAGCGCGGCGTGCAGCCGGTCTATTGTATTTACGTAGCCATCGGACAAAAGGCATCGACGGTTGCGAACGTGCGCGCGAAGCTCGAAGAGCAAGGCGCAATGGCGTATACGACGATCATTGCCGCGACGGCTTCCGATCCGGCCCCGTTGCAATTTATCGCGCCCTATTCCGGCGCGACGCTCGGCGAGTTATTTCGTGATTCGGGCCGTCATGCGCTCGTCATCTACGACGATCTTTCGAAACAAGCTGCTGCGTATCGTGAAGTATCGCTCCTCCTGCGCCGTCCGCCGGGACGTGAAGCGTATCCCGGAGACGTATTCTATTTGCATTCTCGTTTGCTCGAACGCGCTTCGAAACTTTCTGCAGAATTAGGCGGCGGTTCGCTAACAGCGCTGCCCATCATCGAAACGCAGGCGGGGGACGTTTCGGCCTATATTCCAACGAATGTTATTTCGATTACTGACGGACAGATATACCTGGAGCCTAACTTATTCAATGCTGGTGTTCGGCCTGCTATTAACGTAGGAATTTCGGTTTCGCGGGTCGGCGGCAATGCGCAGATCAAGGCGATGAAGAAAGTCGCTGGAACGCTCCGGCTCGATCTCGCGCAGTATCGCGAGCTCGAAGCCTTTGCGAAGTTCGGGTCCGATCTCGATAAATCGACGCAGCAGTTATTACGGCGCGGCCAACGGTTGGTCGAACTGCTCAAGCAGGGGCAGTATCAGCCGATGCCGGTCGAGGAACAGGTCGTGACTTTGTTTATAGGCACGCAGG
>DASZLH010000237.1:0-4514 GCA_035552495.1 Kapaibacterium sp. (SeqCode)
CGATGCCTAAGATCATCGTTCCTTTCGGGAGCTGCCCCGCCGCCTCGATTTCGTAAAGCGCGGGAAGTACCATCCGGTGCGCGAGATCGCCCGTTGCGCCGAAGATCGTAATGATTGCGGGTTCTGCTTCTTTCGTCATGATAAATTTATTCCTTAACGATCGGATGTCCGCCAAATTCATTGCGCATCGCCGAGAGCAGCTTATCGCTAAACGATTCTTTATCTCGCGAGCGCAAACGTTCGATCAGTGAGAGTGTGATGATCGGAGCCGGCACATCGTTATCGATCGCCTCAAAGACCGTCCAGCGGCCTTCGCCCGAATCGGCAACGACGGGGGCAATACCTTCCAACTCCGGATTTTTTCCGAGCGCGTCTGCTGTGAGATCGAGCAACCACGAACGGATGACGCTTCCGTACCGCCAAATCTCTGCGATCTGGTGCGCGTCGAGCCCGAAATCTTTTTTATGTTTTAAAATCGATAACCCCTCTGCATACGCTTGCATCATGCCATACTCGATGCCATTGTGGACCATCTTGACGAGATGCCCCGATCCGCTCGGCCCAACGCGCCCCCAGCCAGTTGTGGGAGTCGGCGCAAGTGTTTCGAAGATCGGGCGAAGCTGCTCGACGATCTTCTCATCTCCACCGATCATCAGGCTATAGCCTTCTTTCAGTCCCCAAATTCCGCCGCTCGTACCGGCATCGACATACGCAATGCCATTTTGCTGAAGCGATTCTGCACGACGTATCGTGTCTTTGTAATTCGAGTTACCGCCATCGATGAGGATGTCTCCGCGTTCGAGATATTTCGTTAGCGATGCGATCGTCTCATCGACGGGCGCGCCTGCGGGGACCATCATCCAGATCGCGCGCGGCGGCTTCTTCATTGCTGCGACGAGCGACGTGAGCGAATCGTAGGCCGAAATGCCATCGGCTTCAACCCGTTTGCGCGCATCTGCATTAGGATCGTACCCAAATGCTTTATGCCCGCCGCGAACGAGCCGGGCCGCCATATTTGCGCCCATGCGGCCCAGGCCGATCATTCCCATTTCCATAATTTTAATCCACGATAATTATCTGATGATTCTGCGCTTCCCACTCGCCGCGCTCGGTCCAGAAAAAAGTAAATTCTATCGGCGATTGCTGATCGTTGCCAATCTGAATATCGACATACTCGATTCCCAGTTTCGTCGATATGGATTTATTTTCGAGTTGGTTCTCCCAATGGTCGAGCGACCAGCGAACGGTAAACGGCTCCGGTGCTTGCAAGCGTAATTTTCTTCCTCGTTTGATCGTCTCCGGCTGCCGGTTCGGTTTCCAGATTTCAATATTCGTGCAAATCCTTTCTTCGGATGAGGCGGTATATCTTGCTTCGACTTCCGGCACCCGGTCGAACACGATGCCATCGTGAATCGAGCGGAGCAATCGAATGTATTCCGCATGCGCCCACATGAGCGGCATGGCCGCGCCCGTCGGACATCCAAACTTGAGCCATTCTGCCGGGCTATCTTCGCGGTCCCAGACTTGTTCGGCGAGCAGGCGCGTCTTCGTTGCAAAGCGTTCGAGCACGTGAAGATAGAGAAGCGGCCCCATCTTCCTCCGATTACGATTCGAAGAAATAATTTCTTTTGCCAGCTCATAATGCCCGCGCTCGCCGGTGAGCAGCGGCCAAAGCCGGCCAGTGCCCCATACGTCGTAGGATCCGCCATCGCCACGCTGGCCGTAGCCATCGTGATTGTACCGATAAAAAGCCGGTCCATACGGCGTCTCTTTGCGCAATATGGCATCGACCACTTTAACGGAATCGACAATCAGCGGATCGTCGGCACGGCGAATGCCATAGCGTACCAATTCAAGAAATCCTGCATCGATTATTTCCTTCGCCGGATATTCCATTCGTGCGCCCTGCTCCTGATTATTCAGGACCATCGTGGCGCTATCCAGATTCTCGACCGGCTGCGTATCGGACACGTCGATCGGAAGAATGCGAATAAAATGCCGAGGAATATCTTTCACGAGCGTTCCCTGCGTCGTGACCGTCCACTCTTCGAGATGACATTCGAGGAAATCGGCGTACTCGCAGAGGTAATCTGCGGTTTCAGAATCGTTGCGCTTGTCGGCAAAACTCGCGGCAGCGATAAGTGCCGCGATATTCGTGGCGAGCGTCGAGGGCGAATAACCGCTCGCCTCTTCCCAACGCTCTTCCTGCGTAGCCGGACCGTTAATGATGAGATACGACGCCGCACGCATCACCATGACATAAGGATCGAATGTTTCCAGCCCCTCCTCCTGTGCAAGCTTTCGTGCCAGTAAGATCGGCAGCGCGACTTCATCCAATTGAATGCCCTTCCAATACGCTTGGCCGTCGATCCAAAAGTTTTGCGGAAATCCGCCGTCCTCGTGCTGAATGGCGGAAAGATAAATCAGCGCGCGCAACGGAGAGACGCGGTCGCCAGCCGCGAGCATTCCCATCGCACTCGAGACCATATCGCGCGTCCAGACGAGATGATAGCCTCCCAAATCTTCATCGCCTTTGGCCTCGCCCCACGGGATCGAGAGTGACGCGATAAACGCGCCTGGAAACGTTTTGTCTTCATGCGCGATCAGCTGCGCGCAACTGCTTGCGAACAGCTGGCCTTCATCGGAAGTGGACTGAATTACATTGTGCGAGATTTCTTTGGCAGCTTTCCATTCATCGAGCATAATCGCAAGCCGTTCCTCGAATGGAAATGCAAGCGATTGAAAAAGTGTCGCGATCGCGCTTTGAAGCGTATTGCCGAATGCGACACCGAGCGTGAATTCCCAACGCTGCTTCTCTCCATCAGCGGAGGGAGAGTCTTGATGGGAAGGAGCTTGAATCTCCGCAGTCAATGCTACGTTGCCATCCACTGCTTGATCGAACTCCCACTGCATTCCGAGGTGCTGCGAAATATCGGTCCAGCCATCGCTCGAGCCAACGAACCCACACGAGAGTTTTGTAAACGGGATCGTACATCCCAGCGCGCACCAAGCTTCGCCACGGTGCGCGACAAGAATTTCGCGACCGGCTTGCTCCATCACAAAGGCTTCATTGTGCGCGCCGCCACGGTCCATGTGGGGCGCAAAGAGGACGTAGAGCTTCAGACTATCCACTAGTTCGCTCTGGCATTCTACCATTGTATGCTGCAAAATACACGGGAGCAGTGGATCGGCAATGATCTGCTTTGTGATCGCATAGCGTCCGTCCGGATCACGATTGACAATGCGGTACGCAAGAGATTGCGCGTCGATGAGTTCTGTTGAAGTATCGAGATCGCGCTTCTCTTCGTGGAAAAATGTTTGGCCGTCCGTGATGAGGAATTGCAGATCGCGCGTTTGCGGCGCATCGACCGTCGGCCAATAGATCTCGGTCAGGATGCCCTTCCAGAGTGTGAACCAGATTTTGCTTGCATCCGAAAATGCGGTCCCCGCGCCATCTTTGCTGCCGGCCGTCCAGCGCGGCGGAATGCCCGGTCTCCCTAATGCTTGTCGATCTCCACGAATCACTGCCATATAGTACAAAAATACGCATGGGAATGCGCTACGGTTCGCTGTGAACCGATCCCGATTACTCCCTGTTCATTTTTTCAGAGTTACATAATTACAATCTCGTTTCTCACATTTTTTCAATAACGATCATGATCCGCAAGTCAATATATATTCTGGTGTTCGGGTTGCTCTTCGCCGCGACCGCCTCTAATGCATGCGACGGCCCGAAAGCTACGAAAGCAAGCAAAATCAAAAAAGCGTCGGCTACATGCACCAAAGGCTCCTGCATGAAAGACGGCAAGTGTACGATGACCGCTGCGCAAATGAAAGCCGGCGCGTGCGATATGTCCGCAGCAAAGACTGGCGCCTGCGCCATGAAGTCGAGCGGCACGAGCACTCATGCTACCTGCAGCATGAAAGGCGCCTCCGCCGCTGCAGCCGGGAATCACAGTTGCTGCAAAGCAAAGCCAGCGAACGCCGACAAGAGTTAAGTATTGTTGGTAATAGCGAAATTAAAAACTCCGGCGTTGCCGGAGTTTTTTTTATCTTTATTTTTAAGTTCTCATTTATTGTGGCACCGAAACACCCACCGTTTGAATATCCGAGTTATTCTCATCGACGAAATGGATAACCCCTGCTTTATCGCCATTGGGTGAAATAACAATGGCGATGGCATTTTGTCCGATCTGCGCGGTGTGTCCGTTTGCTACATTCACTGCATATAGGTTAAACGACTTTGCCAGCGTGTTGGAAGAATAGAGCACAAGCGAGCCATCGGCGGATGCGTCCATGCTGCCGACGGAATCCTGCGTAACGACGGCAGTCCGCACACCAGTTTGGAGATTGATCTTATCGATTCCCTCCGTTACGTTTCGGACAAAAATATCGTGCGAACCCGGCGAAAAAGCACTCGCATGGAACGCGGCTTCGGCATTGGGGATCGTTCGAACGATCGCCCCAGCCGTATCGTAAATACTAACGTGATAGAAATTGGTATCGTAATGAGT
>DASZLH010000238.1:0-12145 GCA_035552495.1 Kapaibacterium sp. (SeqCode)
TGCGCGGCTCCGCTCAGAACGGAAGCTGTATTACGGGTATCAATAGCGCGACGAATAACGATTCCGTATTAGGGCCGGCCAATGCGTATCATTACTGGCGTTATATTTTGTTCGAGCCATTTCTAAAATTTCAGGGTGCAAAAAAGAATGGGTACTTTCTGATCGGCGCAAGTTTGGGGTTCGCAGTGCTCTCCGAGACGGAAAGCAGGGGTATTACATCGACCGAATACATCTTATGGGATGGAACGCCATTCGGCAATCAATTCCGGTTCGATATTCGAGCGGGCCTGGGAGTCGAACTGGCAAAGATCGGCACGCATGAATTGATCCTCGAAGCGCGAGCGGGCTATCCTGTGACGAACGTCATTTCGAATTTTCAAAATGCCTGTACGGGAGGAGAACCGGGAAGTTGGAGGGTCATAACCGTCCAGGCGAACCTGGGACTACGAGTGTAATTTCAAAAAACGACTTCATCCATGCGAAAAGGAACGCTGATTATCGGTGGCATTGTCCTCTTACTCCTCATCATCTTTTTATGGTGGCGGACGACCTACAACAATTTCGTCAATATGGACGAAGGCGTGAAAGCGCAGCTTGGGCAGCTCAATAATGTGTATCAGCAGCGCGCCGACCTGATTCCGAATTTGGTCGAGACCGTCCGAGGTTCGGCTGTGCAGGAACGCCAAACCTTGACCGATGTCATTAATGCCCGCAGCCGAGCAACCGGCGTGCAGCTTACTCCGGAAGCGCTCAAAGACCCACAGGCTTTTCAGAATTTCCAAAAAGTACAGGGCGATCTATCGGGCGCGCTTTCCCGGCTTATGGTCGTGATGGAGCAATATCCGCAGCTTAAGAGTCAGGAGAATTTCACCGTGCTCCTCTCGCAGCTGGAAGGGCAGGAGAACCGCATTCGTATCGAACGCAACCGCTACAATGAAGTGGTAAAGGATTACAATGCGCGCGTGCGTTCGTTTCCAGCGAATATGATCGCTGGTATGAATGGTTTCACGCAGTATCCTTATTTCGAGGCTGCCGCTGGAGCAGAAAATGCGCCTCGGGTAAATCTTGGAAATAATCCGGAGGCTGCGCCAAACAATCCACCATCGGAGAATGCCACGCCGAACCCTGCGACGGAACCGCACGGACCGGTTCGCCCAGCGCCTGCCGCGAAATGAAATTACGAATGAAAAATTACGGGCAACCTTGGTTGCCCCTATCACGAATGACGAATTTCCAATTTGTTATTCGTCATTTGTCATTCGTCGTTCTCTTGCTTTCCTCCGCAACACTTCTGGCTTCCACAGCCTTCGCGCAATCGAAGCCTCCGCTGCCGCGTTTTACTACGGGCCCTGTTATAGATGAGTCTGGCTCCCTGAACGCACAGCAGATTGCCGCGCTCGACCAAAAACTCAATACCTATCACGATTCCACCGGCACCTGGATTGCGATCGCGCTCATCAATACCGCGAATGGGTATCCGCTCGAAGATTTGGCCATCGAGATCGCCGATTCGAATGGGGTCAGGGCAAAGAATAATAATGTCGCAATTATTCTGCTCTCGATGCAGGAGCACAAAGGATTTATCGCTACCGGATATGGACTCGAACCGACGTTGACCGATGCTGCGACGAGCATGGTCTATCAGGAAATACTCGTCCCGGCTCTGCGGCGGGGCGACGTTTATGCTGGACTTGACAGTTCGACAACCGCGATGTTCCAGATCATCGGCGGAGAATTTCATGTTCAGCCAGGGCGCAGTCCGCTGCGCCGGCAACCGAATGCACCTTCCATTACCGGTGTATTCTTTATTATCATTGCTTTTTTCGTCCTGATGTTTCTATTCCGAGCCATGGCCGGAACGGGTGCTCGACGCACAGTTGTCGGGGCGGGCGGCGGCGGCTCCGGGTGCATGGGTGGCATATTGCAGGGATTGTTCTGGTCTAGTATTTTCAACACAGGGCGCGGAGGCTGGGGAGGAAGTGGGTTTGGCGGAGGCGGATTTGGCGGAGGCGGATTCGGAGGCGGAAGCTCCGGTGGATGGGGTGGTTTCGGAGGCGGTGGAGGTGGTAGTTCATTCGGCGGCGGTGGTGCTGGCGGTGGCTGGTAAAAAAATTAGACTCTATGGCAAACGCAATAGTGGAACATCCTTCACATGCACGCGAAGCGTTCACGCATGAAGCGTTGGAGCGCGTGGGACATACCATCGCGGATGTCGAACAGGCTACCCATGCCGAAATTCGCATTTCGATCCGCGATGTCCGCGAAGCGAGCGAAGCCGATCTTTCCCTGAAAGAATTAGCCGAAAAAGAATTTGCTACGCTCGGTATGCATTATACCGATGGACGTACGGGCATTTTACTCATGATCTTATATCACGAGAAAAAATTCTATGTGATCGGCGATGAAGGCGTGCATAGCCGCGTGCATCCGGAAACATGGAATGATATCGCTCGAACGCTCGCTGCGCATTTTAAGAATGCCGAATACGAACAGGGTTTGCATGAAGCTCTCCACAAGATCGACCATCATCTGAAAGGCAAACTTCCAAAACGAGATTCGGAGAAGACGGGGTCTGATAACGAAATAGTGATGACTTAAAATATCGTTACCCAGGGTTCCGCTTCGCTTCACCCTGGGCTAAATACCGAGGAATATGCGTTGAATAGCCTGGGGATGAAGCGGAACCTTGGGTATTGTTTTGCTAATATCAATATCTATATTTCGACGATGCTTCTGAAGCCTTCCCGTCTTGCGCTCGCACAATGTACCTCGGCCCTGGGAGATGTGGAGCGCAATGTCGAGCGCCATGTTGAGATTGCCGAACGTGCAATAGCGGCCAACGCGGACGCCGTTATCTTTCCCGAGCTTTCACTCACGGGATATACGGTGCGCGATCTTAATTTCGAGTGTGCGGTAAATCTCAGCGATCCGGTGTTCGATCCGCTCCGAAAACTCAGCAAGAAAATCACGATTATTACAGGAGCTATCGAGGCCGATAAGCGTGCAGCCGTGTATAATTCGGCAATACTTTTTGAGGACGGGGAAGTGGCGCATGTTCACAGGAAAGTATACCCACCGACGTACGGGATATTCGAGGAAGGCCGATATTTTACATCGGGCCGCGCTGCGGATGCTTTTACCTCCTCACGGCTTGGCCGGATCGGCCTGCTCGTCTGTGAAGATTTATGGCATCCGGCACTACCATATTTGCTTGCGCTGGATGATGCGCAGCTTATCATTACCATCGCAGCCAGCCCAACGCGACTCGATACGGGTGAAGACTCTATCCAAAGCAGCGAGCCGGAGAATTATACGATAAATCGCGAACATCATGCTACGTATGCCCGGCTACTGGGAGTTTTCATTGCGTTCGTCAACCGGATTGGTGTCGAGGATGGCGTAAATTTCTGGGGTGGTTCGGAGGTCGTGGCACCATCGGGGGAAACGATCGCGCGCGGCGCATTTTTTGACGAGGATCTTACTATGGCCATGATTAACCCGGACTATGTCCGTCAGGCTCGGCAGTTATCACGCCATTTTTTGGACGATGAGCCATTGCTGACGCACCATTTGCTTTCCCGGTTGCTGCAAAAATAGAATTAATCGCATTTAACTCTATTTTGACGGAGGGAAAGGATTACAAAATGCTGGAAAGAAAGTAAAAAAGCATTTGTTATAGTCTGACCGTAAGCAATGTTAAATGATGAAAGTATCTCGCCGGAGACTATCCTTCCTTCATTGTTTATCGTGCTTGATTTAACATGCTTGAATTCATATTTTGCTTTGATAAACGACTAATTTATGGCAACAGTATCTGACACGCCGTTAAAAGAGAGACCGACCAATAACGATCGAACTAATTCGGCATCCAACTCCTCCACAATACAACCCTCTGTTTATAAAGAACCGGCTCCGATTGTCGACAAAGACAATCCGCTTGAGTCGATGATGCAGCGATTCGATCGTGCCGCCGAAATTCTTGCACTCGAACCCGGCATTTATCAATATCTCAAAACGCCTGTAAAAAGCGTCATTGTTTCGATACCGATTCAAATGGACGACGGCTCGATGCAGGTATTCGAAGGATACCGCGTCATTCATAACGATATCCTCGGACCGAGCAAGGGCGGCATTCGATACGCGCCCGATGTCAATCTCGATGAAGTGAAGGCACTTGCGGCGTGGATGACATGGAAGTGTGCCGTTGTCGATATTCCATTCGGCGGTGCGAAGGGCGGCGTTCAATGTGACCCGCGCAAGCTGACCATTCAGCAAATCGAGAAGATCACGCGGCGCTATACTGCGAACATGCTCGATGTTTTTGGACCGGACCGCGATATTCCCGCGCCAGACGTCAACACGAACGAGCAGATCATGGCGTGGATACTCGATACTTATTCGATGCACGTCAAACGGACGGAACCTGGCGTCGTTACAGGCAAGCCACTCGTGCTCGGCGGAAGTCTCGGACGCAAAGAAGCAACGGGGCGCGGCGTAATGCACGCCGCGCTCCGAGCAATGGGTAAAATTGGCATCAATCCGCAATCCGCCACAGTGGCAGTCGAAGGATTTGGTAACGTTGGGAGCATCTCCGCAAAATTGTTGGAGAGCCAAGGTGCGAAAGTCATCGCAATCTCCGACATCAGTGGTGCGTATCATAATAATGGCGGTATCGACATTGCGGAAGCGATCCGTTACTCCGAATCACATAATTTCCTCCTCGATGGGTTTAGCGGAGCCGAGCGTATCACGAACGATCAGTTACTCACGCTCGATTGCGACGTCCTTGTGCCTGCTGCGCGCGAAGATCGTATCACCAAGCGCAACGCCCATAATATTCAGGCAAAACTCATCGTTGAGGGTGCCAATGGACCGACGACCGCCGGCGCCGACCCCATTCTGGAATCCAAAGGAGTCCTCGTCGTACCGGATATTCTCGCCAATGCCGGGGGCGTAACGGTCAGCTATTTCGAGTGGGTGCAGAACCGCATGGGTTATCATTGGACACTCGAAGTCGTCAACGAGCGGCTTCAGAACGCGATGGATACTGCGTTCGATCGTGTGTACGATACATCGATCAAGCACAAAGTCTCGCTTCGGCTTGCCTCGTATATTCTGGCAATCGATAAAGTCGCCCGCACGCTTCGGCTGAGAGGCATTTACGGCTAAATCATTAGTAACGAGTAACGGGCAATGAGTGACGAGCCGACATGGCAAGCCTCCAGCCTCGCCCGAAACGGCATACTTGGAATAGAGAACGCTTGCCAGAAGCAGTGAAATCTACTCGTTATTCGTTACTCGTTTCTCGGTATGCACAGCTTGTCGCGGTGCAGTTACTTCTTTGTGTGAGCTTCACGCGTGCGCAACTCACGCATCTCGATTCGGCTTTGGCTAAGTCGGTTGCCGGGGCTGTGAGCGGGCTCGATCCAGCGGGAGTGGATATGGCTGGAGATAGCAGTCTTCTGCCACTTATTCGGTTGCAACCTGTCGTTTCTAATTCGGCACCAACTCTTTATATCGATCAGCTTTCTGCTACCGTCGAGACACTCGATGCCGTTAATTCGATTCAAATTATCATGCATGGGAGCTTGGTGCGCGCCGGAAATCCGGTTGTAGAGCTCCACTCGTGGAATTTTCAAAGTCCGGTCGTACTCATTCCAACGGACCGCCATGCTCTTGAAACCGATTCCGACCGGTACGTACAATGGGAAGCTGGCCGCCAATCATTTTGGTCGCGGACGCTCGAACCGGCGCTCGTAATACTTGGCGCGGCTGTAATTGTTGCACTCTTCTTCCTTCTTCGGAGTTAACTGCGAACATTAAAACATTATATCGTGACCTTCAAGACCGGCCACATTCTTTCCTTATTTTTCGCCATACTGTTGCTTCCTATTTTCGGATGTGGAAGCAGCAACGATCAGTTCACGAAACCAGCGGTAACGCCCGGATCGCCGGATCAGCATTTCGCAGAAGGAAAAGCTGCTTACGATAAAGGCGATTGGACGGAAGCTATCCGTATCTTCGAGGAAGTCCGGGTCCAGGCGCCCACGCTGGACCTTGCTTCGCAAGCCACGTATCTCGAAGCGATGGCGCGCTTCAATGAAGGGATGTATTCCGGCGCGGCTGTCGATTTTCTTGCCGTGCGAAGAAATTATCCTAACTCGCCTGCTGCTTCCCGTGCGCAATATATGGTCGGGGAAAGTTATTACGAAATTTCTCCACGCCCGGAACTCGATCAGTCGTATACCTCCCTTGCCATAAACGAATTCCAAAATTTTCTGCACAGCTTTCCAAATGCACCGCAGACACTGATAGATAGTGCGCAACGCCGGATTGTCGAGATCCGCAATAAACTCGCATACAAGACATTTCTTTCCGCGCAATTGTACGAAAAGCTCAGCGACCCGAAATCTGCGCTTGTCTATTATGCGCGAATCTTAGATCAATATTACGATTCTCCGTATGCCCCGGAATCGGAATTACGTATTGCGGAAATCAACTACGATCGCAAACAGATGGATAACGCTCGTAAGGCGCTCGATGCATTCGATGCCAAGTACTTGCAAGCTGCGACGCCAGATGAGCGCACGCGAGCGTTAAAATTGCGCGCAAAACTTCCTAATCCGTAAACCAGCATTTACGATCTCTCCTATGGCACAGCAATCGGCAACAAAAGGATTTCCCAAGATTGCAAAATCGCCCTCGGCTTCGCACGTTGAAATGACCGAACTCGTACTGCCGAACGATACAAACCAGCTCGGCAATCTGCTCGGCGGACGCCTCATGCACTGGGTCGATATTGCCGCCGCGCTCAGTGCGCAGCGCCACAGCGGACGGATCTGCGTAACGGCGAGCATCGATGAAATGAGTTTTCTCGGGCCGGTAAAATTAGGGCAGGTCGTGCGGCTTAGCGCCAGTGTAAATCGAGCGTTTCATACTTCGATGGAACTTGGGGTCCACGTCGATGTGGAAGATTTTCGCACGGGCGATACGCGTCACGTCAGCACCGCATACCTTACCTTCGTTGCTATCGACGAATTTGGCAGGGGAGTTTCCGTGCCGGAGATTATTCCAGAGACCGAAGACGAAAAGCGCAGGTTCGAGGCGGCGCAGGCGCGGCGTGAAAAACGGCTCGCACGCCGCGAAGAGCTTGCTGAACTGGAACTACGCCGCAAAGAGCTCGCGGCGAAAATATAATCACTGTCGTTGTGAGTGCGCTCCGTATTGTTGCATCGAATGTTTCGAAACGCTTCACACAGCGCGCGGTCTTTCGTCCCATTTCTTTCGAAGCGAATCCTGGAGAGATCGTTGCTATCACCGGACCGAATGGGGCCGGTAAATCTACATTGCTCAAGATTACTGCCAACGTTCTCTCTCCGACCAAAGGCTCGTGCGATTGGATGCGCTCCGAATCCAAACTCGAGCACGATGCCATTCGCACTACAATGGGATACGTCGCGCCGTATCTCGAACTCTACGATGAACTGACGGCACTCGAACATGTACTGTTTGTAGCAGAACTGAAGGGAATTCTGATTAAACCCACAGAAGGACTTGCACTTCTCGAACGATTTGGTCTGGACCCTAATGTAGCTCGCAGCGAACGGCATCTGCGTGCTTATAGCTCGGGCATGAAGCAGCGCGTGCGCTGCGCTATGGCGATTGCAGGCGATCCCGAGGCGCTTCTTTTGGATGAGCCAACTTCTAATCTTGATGAGGCCGGGACTTCTCTCGTGCTGCACGAAGCGCAGTTAGCCGCTCGGCGTGGAGCGATCGTTTTTATCGCAACGAACGATGCCAGAGAACGCGCAATTGCAAACAGAGAAATCAGTATCGAAGCAATATAATATAGCTTTGGCCTGTCTCTTGCCTAATGGTCAGACATGCGAAGTTCCCTGCATGTTAAAGGGCATCCGGTGCATCCGATGCTTATTCCGTTTCCGATTGCATTCCTGACGGGAGCATTGGCTTCCGATATCGTTGGGCTTGCTACTGTGGACCCAACCTGGAGCATTATTGCTTCACGATTAGCGATTGCCGGCATTGTTATGGCGCTCGTCGCCGCAGTACCAGGACTCATCGACTACTTTACCGCCGTACCGCCATCGAGTACTGGCAAAAGCCGCGCAACGAAGCACATGCTGCTCAATATTAGTGTGGTCGTATCATTTTTTATTGCCAATGAGCTTCGAACTCCGGGCAGTCTGGTGCCCGGCACTGCAACGCTCGTGCTCGAAATAATCGGCTTTTGTTTACTTGCTATGGCCGGTTGGATGGGCGGAACGCTGGCTTACCGCAATCAGATCGGTGTCGATCACCGGTATGCCAATGCCGGGAAATGGAATAGCTCCATTATCGACGCCAAAGGAAGCACCGAAATCGAAGTAGCGAAAGACAGCGAGCTCAAAACCAATCAGATGAAGCTCATTGAAGTAGCGGGGAAGAGGATCGTGATTGGGCGGACTGAAGTCGGATTTGTAGCCTTCGACGACCATTGCTCTCATCGAGGAGGCTCGCTTGCCGATGGCGTCATGATCTGCGGAACAATCCAATGCCCGTGGCATGGCTCTCAATTCGATTGTACATCGGGTTTGGTGAAGTCCGGCCCAGCAATGGACCCCATTGCTACCTATCCGGTCCACATGGAAGGCAATCGCGTTATGGTGCAGATTCACAAAGGGTAAGAGCCTTGCAGCCTCTTACCCTCGTAGCCTTTTTCAGCTCATTACTTATTTTACAACAGCGCTTTGATCGGCGGCGTGTTGCTTTGTCCAGGAATCGACGACGACAGGCTCATTAATTTGCCGGCCATATTTCGTACGTAATTCTTCGACCCATTGAGTGCGAAGTTCCGCAGCGCGATCGTCCTGAAATTGGCTTGCGACTTCCTGACGCGCTTCTTCGAATGATTTAGGATGGATCGGATCGCGGCGATTGAGCCTGACGATCGAGAAGCCACCCTGGAATGCGAATGGCTCTTTTACCTCATCGACGATGAAATCGAACGCGCGCGTTGCAAGCTCGTTCTCGTCGCGCTGAAGAACGCCCCAATGACCCGCTTTCTGCTTAAAGCCGGGACGCTCCGTGTATTTTTTCGCGAGCGTATCGAAGTTCTCACCGGCCATAATGCGCTTGTAGAGCTGCTTGGAAATCGAATCGCTCGTCACGAAGATCTCGGAAATATCGACGCGCTCCGGCCAGAAGTATTTTGCTTTATGGTCTTCGTAATACTTCCGCTCGCTCGCGCTATCCGGCACGACCTTCGACCAGACTCGTTTATTCTCCAGATCGAAGAGAATTATTCCGTTTTTGTAATCGTCCATGATCTTCTCGAACTCCGGATATTTGGTCACCATATCGCGGCCTTCGAAGGTGAGTGCGGCATCGTCAATATTTTTACCGATGACATCCTTGATAGCATTTCGTGCCAGCGGAGAGCCGGGTTGCGCATTAAGGGTATCGACCAGCGAACCGACCGTCCAGTTAATGTCACCCATGCGGAATACCGGGCGGCTACGATCTGCGATCTTCTTAGACCAGTTCGTATCGGCAGAAGTCCGGGAAGAATCGATGTGCGCCATCACATAGTCGATGGAGCTGGAATCGACTTTAAGATTGAGTTGCTTGCGAAGCGAAGCGAGATAATGGTCTTTATCGTCGTCGTAGAAATACCGCTTGTAAAACTGTTTGAGTTGCTCCTTGGACTCATCGAATGTTTTAGCCCGCACACCATTCAGGCGTTTGATAATGTGATACCCAAGGCTCGTGCGAACGATACCGGAAATTTCGCCATCTTTCAGATTAAAGGCTGCATGATCGAATGCAGGTTCGGCGCGGCGCTCTTCGCGATTGATCGTATCGATATCGCCGCCATGTTCCGCCGACATTTTATCGTCCGAAGCTTCCCGCGCAAGGCCCTCGAAGCTCGCACCCTTTCGAATGAGCGTCAGTAGGCTATCGGCTCGGCGGTAGTAGGGAAGGGTATCGACTCCGCCGGCCTTCGGCATCGAAATAAGAATATGCTCGACATGCACGCCGCCCGTATGTGGAGTTTTCTCATAAAGATAGATCACGTGATAACCGAATCGAGTGCGAACCGGCGTCTTTGTATACTGACCCGGTTCGAGGCTATAGGCTGCATCTTCAAACTGACGTACCGTCATGCCAGCCGTGAAGAAGCCGAGATCGCCGCCATTCTTTGCAGTCGCCTTATCGTCCGAGCCTTCCCAGTTTTCCATTTTGGAAGTGTCGAGCGTGGTATTGCCATGAAGAACCCGTTCGTCATGATCCACCAACAGGCTGCGCTGCGTTGGGGAGAGTGCAATGTAGGAAAGCGGGTACCCGGCTTCTAACATCTGGATCGCACGCATCGCCTTTTGATACGCTTTGAGCGTATCGGCCGGCTTATTCCAATCCCGAACGTACGCGAGAAAATGCGCAGCATGGACATCATACTGCCGGCGAGCGTAGAGCGAGCGAATCGACGGGTCCGTTACTTCTTTTTCGATAATATACGGCCCCGCGAGCATCTTGCGATAACCGGCAATTTCCTGGAGTACTTTCGGGTCCTGATCGAGTCCTTCCTCGCTCGCTTCTTCGAGCTTCAAACGGTAATCCGCATACACGCCGAGGAAATCTTTCAGCGAGTCGAGCGTGGTCGCATACGCGGCCCGTCCGTTCATGCGCGCGTAGGCTGCTTCGAACTCCGGAAGCGAAACAATTCCGCCTTTCCATTTAATGAGCCACGGGCCTTTATCGCTGGATGCCAGGGCCGATTTTTCAGTATTCGAAGACTTCTTCGCAGCCGGTTTAGCTTTTTTCTGAGCATGGGCAGTTGGCGCTGCCAGTGCAAGAACCGCGACGAGCGCAATACCTGCACAAACGGAAAGGAAACGGCCGTAACGCGATTCCTCAAACTTCGAAATAAGACGAGTGATACTCATGCGTGACTAAATAGATTGCCTACAAATAAATGACGTAACGAGATTAGCAGCGAGCACTTATGAAGAATGAAGACAGAATGCAACCGCCCGTTCATCACTCATAATTCACCGTTGCAAATAAGTAGAGCGGTAACGTGAGCGTCGAGCTTTTTAGTTCTTAGCTTATTCTTTTGTAAAACAGTCTCATTCTGCACAATGGAAGCATCGGAAATGCCATAAGAACTTGATGTTGGTGTTGGCCCGAAATTCATGAAGGGTCGTCTTCCTTGCAATTGTCATCCTGAGCGGAGTTCGACTGAGCGAAGCGAAGTCGAACGGAGTCGGAGGATCTCTCGAAGTCAAGATAGCCCTCTTCAATGGTTAATTTGGCCAATAGTTGAATTATTATATAGTGCGGTGTCAGTTCAAAATTCATAAATCTCTGCCGGAAAGAAAACACTTGGACGAAACTCTTCTTTACGTGTAGTCATACCGTCATTGCGAGAAGAAAATGGCATAGCGAAGCGGAGCCATTTTCTTCGAAGCAATCCCTTGGGATAGGGCAGCTTGTCAATTCTTGCAAAGACAACACAAAAAAAAAGGATTTCAGCATATCACAACATACGACACCAAAACCACAAATAAAGTTCCTCAAAAATCAATATTTTTGTATTCATTTTCTAAAACCGGGGCTAAGTTCTTTATTTTCAATAAGTTAGAGATGCGGATAATCGGGATGATATATCCCATTGGCACGCGCGACACCCAGCACCGCACAGTACCAGAAAATGTAAGGGCGTGAGGACGGGGCACGAATGCCTGCGGTTCCCGGGTTTATCGCGGGCCGCTAAGTTCTAATTTAAATTTAATATGATACTGAATGATGAGAATACATGGCCAGATGAGATTGTTGAATATCTCACGAAACATGGTCATATTTTTCGCAAATGGGAAGAACCTCCTGAAATACCAATCCCTCACGATGAGATGCTTGCTCAAGTTGCCGAGTATGATTCCTTCATTGAGGGACTTCGTACTGTATTGTCAAATCACGAGTTGCGGGGTTACCATTGTACTCGTTTGACAGAACTGGAGATCGAGGAGATTATCGCGAATGGCATGCAGTTGCCAAATAAGGCGATGCTGAGTAAGCGTATTCAAATGCTACAGAATGCTGGAAGCATCGAAGCGACTATTGCAGAGAGACTGCAAAAAGAAAATCA
>DASZLH010000239.1:0-7554 GCA_035552495.1 Kapaibacterium sp. (SeqCode)
AATGTTACAATCACAAAGCCAGGATTTGGTCTCGATCGCGTTTATGGCGTTGCAGTCGCTGGGCCGGGTACTAACTTCATCCCACAGGTCGATTTGGGTGAGATCCCGGCAGTAGGGCCACACATCGTATCAGCGAGCATAGTGAACGCCACGATTCAAGTCGGGTTCGACTCAGTTTTGGGTGCCGATTCACTCGGCGATTCCGTGCATCACTCTGTGCCTCATTATGAGCAGCAGCAACAGTTACAAATCCACAGGATAATCCCACTGGATGTCAACTATCATGGAATTTGTATTTTTATCGACAAAGATTCATCGAAGCAACCTGGCGATGTACATTGGCTGTCGTCCATTGATGGCGTTGGCCCAATATCATGGAGTGGCATCTGGTATGATACAGCGATTGTCTGTCCAGTGAGCGCGCTCCATACAGCTGGAATTTCATCTGGCACAACGATTTATCTTTCATTGGCCCAATTCGACCCTTATCCGATAAATGGAGCAGAAAATTATAATCATGCCTATTACTATGATCCGGTCCATAACCAAAACCGCCTCATTAGCCCAAGTCCAAGATCGAACGTTATCGCAATCACGATTCCGTGAGGATCGCATTATCCTCTGGTGGCCCCATTGGCGGATGAGAGTGGCATAGAAAGAGTAATACGGTTGACATTATCAATAACTAATACATACACTTATGTCAACCGAAAAAACTGTTACCCGCGAAACCAAGACCGAAACAAAAAATCCTTCAACAGGGAGAGAAACGAAAACTACGACGAAGAAGGAGGCCGAAGTTAAACCGGAGCGTGAGGTCTCCGAGGAGACGACCGTCGTCGAAGAAGATTGATCTGACATCGAAGAAGATTGATCTGATTAAATCCATAAGGTAGAGGTTATCGGGCATGTTATTTGGAAAAAAATGACTCCAGATCACATCGCAAAAATCGATAAACTTTATGGACGCAAAAAACAACGAGAGTAGCAGCCGCTCGGTCGAGCTCGAAGATCCAACATCGAAATATCCGAAGCCTCCCTTCACAGAGCAATTTCAGCCGTGGCCGGGACTTGCAAGCAAAATGAATCCACGGCCGGACCACGGAGAGACCAGTTATCGCGGGTCTGGCCGTTTGCACGGACGAAAAGCCCTGATTACCGGTGGAGATTCCGGTATAGGGCGCGCCGCTGCGATCGCGTATGCGCGAGAAGGGGCGGACGTTGCCATCGTATATCATCCTACCGAAGAGCCGGACGCTGCAGAAGTAGTCGACCTGATCCGAAAAGCAGGCCGAACGGCGATCCCTATTTCCGGTGATTTGCGTGAAGAGTCATTTTGCACGAAGCTCGTTGCCGATGCAGTACGTGGCTTGGGCGGACTCGATATCGTTGTCAATAATGCAGGGCGCCAACAGAGCAAGGAGTCGATACTCGACATCTCGACGGAAGATTTCGATGCAACGATGAAGACCAATATCTATGCTCCTTTCTGGATTATCAAAGCCTCGCTCCCGCACTTGAAGGCAGGTTCGGTTATCATCGGAACAACTTCCGAGCAGGCCTACGATCCTTCTGCGGACCTGTACGATTACGCGCAAACAAAAGCAGCGACAATGAACTATGTAAAAAGTCTCGCCAAGCAATTAGGACCAAAAGGAATTAGGGTTTGTGGAGTTGCGCCAGGGCCGGTTTGGACTCCGCTTCAAGTCAGTGGAGGAGCCAGTCAGGAAAAAGTAAAGACATTTGGAAAGCAGACTGTATTCGGGCGCCCCGGGCAACCCTCCGAACTTGCCTCGATTTTTGTCCAGCTTGCGGATAATAATGGCAGCTTTGCAACCGGGAATATTTATGGTTCTGGCGGCGGGATGGGGCAGCCGTAATGAGTGGAATTGCCCTAATTTTTATATCTCTCCAAATTGTACCCCAATTGGCACGAAATAAGAAGATTGGCGCAATGGAAGGTTATGCCAGACGAAACGGTAATAGAAACTACGACAGTACAAGAGAAGCGATCTACGGAAAAGACCATTGCATGGATCGTAATGGCCTTTGTCCTTGCGTTGTGGGTATTCGTTGTATTTTTTTTCGATGGAATTCTGGCCAATCTCGCGAGGGAAAGGCTGATCGAAGCCGTGGCATCGGGTACGCACGGCGAATACCAACTCAGCTTTACGGCCTTCACGTATCATCGCGGTGTTGTCACGGCCACGGGTACCGATGTCCATCGTATAGCTTATCGAGCGAACGAATATGGCACAACGCTTCGAAAACTCGGCATCGACTCCGCGCAAGTGACTGGTGTCAGTTGGTGGGATGTTATTTTCGGTAAGCCGATTATTTTTTCGACCTTCCGGACCTACCGGCCCAATGCGTATCTTTGCGATTTCGCTCAGGGTAAATCGAATTGGAAATTGCTCCCACCTTATAAACCGGTTGCCAGTTCGCCGAGCACTCTTTCGCTGACGGTCACGAATGTCTCCATTCCAAATGTGGTGATCTACGGTCAGTTGCAAACGAAAGATATTCCTGCCGGGACGTTTTCGTTCAATGCGAGCGATCTGAATTACAATGCGAAATCGAACGCGCCGCTCAATCTTACGTCGAAGGGATTCGATCTCGATGTTCCGTGGGTCCAATATTCCGATTCGGGGACGCTCTATCTGGTGCGTGCTGCTCGCGTGACGAGCGCCGATTCGCTGCTCACGATCGATACCTTCGCGTATGCCTCTGGTTCGAGTACGACGGCGTTTCGCGGCTCCGGTATTCGTGCTACGCATTTGGGCTTCGTCCGGATGCTAAATGGAAAAGGATTATCGCTCGATTCGTTGGTCGCTAATACCTATGCCGCAAGTTTTACGACAGGAAGCAGTCAGCATTCGCAAGACAGCGGACTTTCCTGGCAGGACCAATTGGCACGGTCGGCTAAATTTCCGATTGCCATCAAAAGTATTGCGCTGAATGGCGGCGCGCTCGATCTTCATTTGGATACGGTAAACCTCCTGACTGCGCGCGGGCTCAGTCTCCACGCAGTCGGTTTCGATTTCGATTCGGGCGCGCCTTCCAATCAGCCGGGTTTCGCGCGGCAATTCGCGCTTTCGGCTTCGAACGCAAGTTATCGCACTAAGTCCATGGGGATCGCGTCGAATAATTTTGCGACGAATATTTCGGACTCACTGATAACAGCCGGAAACATTCTTTATTATCCGAGTGCAAGTGGCAAAAAAAATGCTCCGATCGAAGCGGGTGGTGTGCGTGCCGATGGAATCGATTTCGATAGCCTGCTTGCGGGGCGAGCAGTGTTTGCAAATGCGATACACACAACGTCCTGGAAAATATCGGGATTGCCTACAACCACAAAATCAAAATCTAAATCGAAGTCAAAAAAAGCATCGAATGCTATTTGGGACGCGCAGGCGAATATCGCAAAAACTGTTTCCATTCCGATTCGAGTTAACTCGATCGATCTGAGGGGCGGCTCCATGCACGTAACCGGACCGACGACGATCCTCGCAGAAGGCGCGAGCGTGGAAGCGGTCGGTTTCGATCTCGATTCGGCACACGCTGCGAGCAAGCAGCTCTTCTTTTCGAAAGATGTGAATGTGGGCGCCGCAAAATTTCACTTTGCCGATAAAGGAAGTCACAACATCGTCGATTTTCGGAGCGCGCATACTCGGCTCAGCCGCCGTTCCATTTCCGCCGCGAGTGCAAAATATACTTCACGCTCCAGCTTCGAGCCGGCCATGAACAATACATCGTACCGGCTGAACGATATGGACTTCACCGGCATCGACATCGCGGGTCTTCTCGATAACAAACGGATCGTTCTGCAAAACGCGCGAGCGCGCTCATGGGAAATCGATCGGTCCTACGATACGATTACGAAACCGCCTTCCTCCACTGCATCGACCTCGACGAATGATCCCTCATCGGATGACCGCTCATCCGGTTGGAAACTCCCAATTATCGTCGGTGCTGCGAGTTTCCCGAATGGAACGGTGCTTTTTAAGGAGCGCGATACAGCGGCTGGTGGATTTTCTCCGACGCTCCAATCGAAAATTACTAAGTTAGAAGTCACGCGGTTTCATTTTTTGCCGCCGAAGAAAAAACGTCCGCGTCTGGGGGTCGATCAGATCGTCTGTGTAATGCCGAGCTTTAGCTTTATTCCATTGGATAAGTTCAATACAGCCGAAATCCGAAATCTAAATGCGAATTTTAAAGACTCGATTATTACGATGGATAGCCTGGGCTACATTCCGAAATATTCCGAGGACGAATTTAATGCGCGGCATACCTACGAAGCAGGCCGGACGGATTTTCGGATGGCGAACGTGCGCGTCATTGGTATCGACGCGCGGCGGATGATCAATGGCGGCGGTATTGAAGTCAATCGATTTGTTGCGCCTTTTTTATGGGTAGACTATTACCGGGATACGCGCAAACCGGCAAACCCGAATCCGCCTCCAACGCTCATGCCCAACGAAATTGTGCGTTCGCTGAATATTCCGATTACGGTCAATAGAATTTATGTTAACGATGGGCACATTACGATTCGCGAACGTACTGCGAGCGGCGAGGACCCGGGTAATTTCACATTCGATAGCATTCGAGTTTTGGCTACGCCGATCACGTTTGACTCGGCGAGCCCGCTGATCGATACGCCGACGCGTTTTCGAATGAGTGGAGTCTTTATCGCGCAAGCGAAAACAGATGTGACGTTGATCTATCCATTGCACGACTCCGCGTTCAATCTTTCAGTCGATGGCACGATGGGCGCCTTCGACCTTACGCAGCTCAATCAATACCTGGTCAATGCCGAACATGTGCAAGTGATGAGCGGTCAATTTCATCATGCCGATATTAAGATGGATATTAAAGACGGCCAGGCCACGACGTTCGTCGAACCACTGTACGATCATTTCAAACTCAAGGTGCTTCCGCCCAGGCCGAACGATAAACCGGATATCGAAGAAGGCGTAAAGACGTTCGTCGCCAATACCTTTATACTGCGCGATGACGATCCCGATGAAAAAGGCGGCCCTCCGATCACGGCAACGACGACACTGGCATACCAAAAGTCCGATGCGTTCTTTCAATTTTTGTGGTACTCCATCCGCCAATCGTTGGGGACGGTCGTGGGCGGGTTTAAGTGAGATTGTCTCTCTTGGTGCGGGCTTGGAATGATTCGCGGTTTCTTCGTATTAGTTAATATATGAGGTATAGCGTTATTTATGAAAAAATCCACGAGCCTGGTTTCGAAGGATGGTATTATGCCCATGTTCCTGCATTTGACCTGACTACGCACGGTCTTGGCATCGAGGGTGCTCAAGCGGCCGCTGAAGACATGCTGAAAAACTGGATCGAAGTGAAGCTGGAGCATGGAGAAGCGATTCCTCCACCCGACGAATCATTCCTTGGAATAATCGATGTAAAAATTGATGCCATACAAGTCTCGTGAAGTCGTTGCCAAACTCCAAAAGGCAGGGTTTTATGTCGAGCGGCAAAATGGCACTTCTCATTGCATCTTACGTCACACCGACGGTCGCCAAACGACGGTTTCCATGCATTCTGGCGATGTTCCGGAAGGCACATTTCGAAGCATCCTTAAGCAAGCCGAGCCTTAGCCTCGAAGAATTTCGTAAGCTATAGCTGCCCATAGTTTGTAAAAATTGCTTCTACTTCCCATAGCGCATTGCCAATAAAACCGTTTCCATTTCCGCAGGCGTCAGGCCGCCATGGGAGCCACGAAGTTTTTGCTCGAATCGGCCCTGTTCGTACCACCAGACCGACTCACCGGCATACGGCAGAATCACCAAATCCCCGACGCGGCTGAGAAAAGCGGCCGAAGGAGGAGTTATCCCGAAGAAGCCTTCTTCGATCAAATCGTCCGTCCGAAAAATTTCGGCTCGGCCATCGAGCAGCGGTTTTAACATCGCGCACGCCTCTTCCAGGCAGCCCTCGTTGACATGTACAAACATATCGCGCGCGGAGCCAGCCGGCGCGATGAGCTTGCCGCTTCGATTGCGCCGGATGAGCGGCAATAACTCCGGCAGCGCTTCATTGATGTAAATGCACGTCGCCGGGTCGACCTCGACATGTGCATGGTCCGCTGTCATGAGGAACAGCGTCCGGTCGCGCGTCTTTTCAAGCATCGGCTGCACGAGCATTTCCATTGTTGAGAGAAAGACCTGGATCTCCGCTTCGAGCTGCCGCGAGGTTGGACCGTGCTCGTGGCAGACCGAATCGATCTTGTCGTAATAGAGAAAATAATAGGTCTTTTCCGTCTGCCGCTCGATGAGTTCTTGCAGCGTCACAATTGCTTCGGCCAAACTGCGATAGGGCACGAGCACTGCACCGTTGGTCACGATCTCGGTATAGGGTGAATGCGTGTAGCTGTGGTCCTGAATCACATACGAATGCACGCCGTGATTGTCGAGATCAAAATAAACGGTATCGCTCGGGAAGAGCCGCAACGGATCGACGCCGGTTTCGAGCAGCGTATCGCGGTTCTTATCGCCGGCAAACGAATAGAGCAGCGGTGAAATCACGGCGTCCAGGACCGGCTCATAATAATACCATTCGTAAATCCCGCTTTGCCCGATCGGAAGTCCGGAGTGAATTGTGGTAACATGCGCGGAAGTCGTGGAAGGAAATTGCGCGCTGATCTTCGAGATAAGTCCGTCGCGCTCGAAGCGCTCAAGAAACGGGTGTTCCATATACTCCGAGACGAACCGCCAGCCGAACGCGTCGATAAAAAAGAGAATGACCGTATCGTACTTTTGGTATAAATCCTCTCGCGGACCGAATGGAATGCCGCGACGGTGATCGTCCGTCAGGAGCGACCGAATCGTCTGCGGCAATTGCGCGAAAGCATAGCCTTCGTAGAGCGGCTTCGTAAAATGCTCTCCAAAGCGGCTCTGCCCGACTACATGCAAGGATTCTTCGTCAATCATTCTGTCTGAACCGTGATTTTAAGAGATTTTAGAGATTTATGAGATAGTATTTAAGTTTATCTTACTAATCTATTAAATCTCTTAAAATCAAGGTTCAGACAATAATTGCTCCATTTGGAACACAACCGGCCATTAAAACAGCTAACGACCTTTAAGATCGGCGGTCCGGCACGCGCATTCGTTGAAATCACCGATCCGGGCGACCTTCCTGAAGCATTTCGTCATGGCGAAGCACTCCGCACGAACGGCGGATTACCTCCGCTCATCCTCGGCGGCGGCAGCAATATGCTCGTCAGCGATGCGGGATATAACGGGCTTGTCATTCAGATTGCGAATAAGGGAATAACACTCTCGGGTATCGGGTATCGGGTATCGGGTATCGAAGGATCATCGAAGCCCTCCGGAAACCCGAAACCCGAAACCCGAAACCCGGCGCTTCGAATCGCATCCGGCGAAATCTGGGACGATGTTGTAAAGTTTGCGGTCGAGCATGGGTTGTGGGGCATAGAAAATCTCTCGCGCATTCCGGGCAGGGCAGGGGCTGTACCGGTGCAGAATGTCGGGGCCTACGGACAGGAAATCCAAAATGTGCTGGTGAATGTCG
>DASZLH010000240.1:0-6401 GCA_035552495.1 Kapaibacterium sp. (SeqCode)
GTTCGAGATGCGACCCCTCACCCAGCCTCTCCCCCTGCTGAGGGAGAGGGGAAATTTTAAACTCTTGCTCCTCTCCCCCAGCAGGGGGAGAGGTTGGGTGAGGGGTCGTCGCTCGGCGGCGACTCCAAAGCCCAACGGCAAGCAATATCCCGCCCATCAGCGCGCCTTCGGGACGCGTGAGCGTCGCAAGCGTTGCGAATATAAACGGTGTGGCGTAGCATGATCGCTCATGCGCTTTAGCAAGCATCGAGCTTCTCTGACGCAAGCTAAAGCATGCACTACACACCGCCAGCAGCAGCCACATGGTAAACATGCTCGTCTCCATGCCGCTAAAAGCATTCAGCCATGTGAACGGGTCGAGATAGAAAAAAGCAACAGCCAGTGCGGGGATGAAATTACGAATTACGAATTGCGAATTACGAATTGGTCTATTACCCGCATACGAATTTTCATTCGTCATTCGTAATTCGTAATTCGTAATTTCCCAAAGGGCAATCGCCGAAACGATAACAGCGATCACATTGACGATCTGCGAGGCGGCGACGAGATCGAAACCCATCGCGCTGAAAGGAACGAGCACCAGCACATAGAGGAAATTCGTATAGCCCTCGGTATGCGCTCCGCCCGGATTCCAAACGATCCCGAATCCGTGCGCGATATTTTGCACGTAACGAAATGTGATATACGTATCGTCGAACGGAAAGCGCATCCGCATGGGCATCCACGCCAGCGCGATGATAATGCCGATCAGAGCGATAATATATTCGGGGCGGAGTTTACGCATTTTCAAACGGTCCCCAGGGTTCCGCTATCGCTCCACCCTGGGCTATTGACCGGTATTTAGCCAGAGTGGAGCGATAGCGGAACTCTGGGACGATCAATTTATTATTAACCATGAATCTAACATTCGGAAACTACCAATTATCCCTATCGAAGGCTTCGATCATACCCAAGCCTCCCTCGGACGCGCCGGTGCTTATCAGCATGGAACAGCCGCGCGCGCCGTTTCTTTTCAATCATTACGATCATCCGCGACAGAACCTGAACTTCATTCGCGAGACCGTTAGCGCGTGTATGCACGCGCGCAGCGAGGCGATCAGCCGCGGCAGGTTCCATGCGTATGGTGTGCTCGCTCAGGGTCGCGATAGCGCAGGACGCTTTGGCTCGCACATCGTACATCAGAGTGCTGGCAATCTGCCAGCCGGGCAGCGTCCACCAGCGTTACCCTCCGATCATCCGCTCGAACGGTTGCTGCAAGCGCCGAATCCGCTCTTCGATTTGAGCGATCTGCTGGAGCTATCGAGCCAGTGGCTCGATGCGACGGGCAATGCACTGTGGCTTAAGGTGCGTAACGGTCACGGTGAAGTGACGGAGCTGTGGCCCGTAGCGGCGCTCTCGTATTATATCGAACGTGGCGCGGACGAACTGCCTGCCGTCTATCGCTTCGTGCAATCGAACATTCGCATTCCGGCGGTGGACATCATCCACATCCGCCGCGCAGATATTCGCACCGCGCCCTTTCTCGGACATGCGATCCTGAGCGATATTCTCGAAACGGCGAAAGCCGATACGGCGATCCGCCTGTTTCAATCGCGCTTTTTCGAGAACGATGCCACGCCGCGTGCCGTACTCAAGTGGCCCGCCGGCGCGATGCTCACGCAGGACCAGATGGACCAACTGCGCCTTGCGTGGGAATCGAAATATGGTTCGCCGATTAATGCCGGTAAGATCGGAATTTTGCCCGATGGTGGGGAAGTGCAACTGCTCGGATCGAGCGCGAAAGAACTCGACTTTGGAAAATCGAAGAAAGACTTGCGCGATGCGATCCGCGAGGCATTCAAAGTGCCGCAGATTGTCGTCGGCGATGTAGAAAACGTAAACCTTGCGAACGCCGAAACAAGCTACATGGTCTTCATGCGCGATGTTGTAGATTACGCGCTGGCAAAACATGCCCGCGCATTCACACGAGCGCTTGCGACGGAGTTCGGCGAAGGCATCACGATCGAGCACGAATCGCTCATCCCTGAAACAGAGGAACGCTACATGGCCCGCATCTCGGAGCTAAAGCAATGTATCACCGTCGATGAGCAGCGCGCGCTGCTATCGCTGCCGCCGCTCGCAGGAGGGAAGGGCAAGTGTCTTCTTATTAAGGGAGAGTTTATTTCTGTTTAATTAGGTTTGAGGAGTTAAGACAGAAGAAATTGGAGCGAAATAATGAACGACGGCCATTAGTGATAAGAAAACATGGTGCAGCCGCTCAGATACTAATTGAAACACTTGAGAAAGTACATCAGGCGGAATTCCATTCGATAAAGCTTTATCCATACCCCAACCTAGAAAAAGAAGGACAAAATCTTTTTTGCCTATTCGCTCAGTACTTTCTTTTAAGTAAGCAATGTCTGCTTGTATAAGCCGAAGTCGTTCTTCTGGCAGGGATACTTTGGAGGAGATGAGGTCAATAACCTCATCCAGAGTATTCACGACAAGCCTCTTTTCTTCCGAATTAAAAGCTGGATTTTCAGAACCCGCGGCAAACCGTCCAAATGCCTTTGCTTCATCAAAAGGCTGCCATGGGCTTTTAGCCGAGATCTCACGCTTTACAGCCTCAATCCAATTCTTGAATGAGGTTTGGACATAACTCCACTGTCCAGAATATTCTAATGACACTGGTTCGTTTACACCCGGTGAGAACTCAATATAGTATCCTCCACGATCAAGAGTATCAAAATCAAAATAAGACCCAGTGCGCAAATGTAATAAGGATGACACTTTGGTGCTAACAACTCGATTGCTCAGCTTAATACGCAATTCAAATTCAGAATACTCAAGCCCTGCGGAGGAGATTATTTTTGAAAGCTCTTCTTGCTGTGCACGCGGTAATATCCACTGTTTCATTCGTATAGCTCGACTTTTGAACGAATTGTTTTTAAACGCAACACTTTTTCGTGGACATCCTTAATATGCTCTCTAATATCTTCTGTCAATGAAGTAGGGCTTAAAGAAAAAATCCCAAATCCAGATCCATTATATTCTCGCTGAACTTCATCACCGCTGAACAGCTTTTTAAGAAGAGTTCTATTATAACTGGTCCAAGTAGAATAGCGCTCTTGAGCTGCGTCAAGCTGCTGTCGTGATGTTATTTGCTCCGTTTCTAAAGCTTCTCCTTCTTTAATTCGCGTATCAAGTTTTTCTTCGGCTTCAGCGCGACTTTTTATGAGATGTGATTCTTCTGGTGGGTTTGTTCCAGTATTCTTTGCCATAAAAATTATTATTACCCCTTATTTATAATAAACATATTCCTAAGAATCATAGTGCCTGCAATGCATCCATAGCCAGCCGCGTCGATTCTTCCTCGCTTGCGCCGTTATGCTCCAGCGCATCGAAATAGACATGCAGCGCGCGGGCTTCCAGGCTAAACCGATCGACAGCCGCGAGCAGCGCGCCGCGAATAAGCTCTAACTCTTCATCGCTCGAATAGGCCCAGGAGGATGGCCTACCATCCGCACCTTGTGCGAAATGAGAGAATGCTTCGGCGAAGCCTTTCTGTCCCTCGCGGCGCGCGCCGGCACGCAGGAGAGCGTAGATCATTCCAGCAAAGATCTCGACATCGTTTTTATCGAGATGTAGCTCCGGTGGAATATCGCGGAGCGTCGCATCGAGAATGCGGTCGCGCGCGATGTCTTCAAAGTTCTTCATAATGTCTAACCCGAACCTGGATTACGCTGATTATGCTGATTTCGTTGATGGACTGTCAATCGCTGTCCCCATAGTGGAGTCGCTTCCATCAACGTATTAAAAAAAATTGAAAGTTCATCATCTTGAATCAGCATAATCAGCGTAATCCAGGTTCGGTTCTCAATTCTTAATTACTTATGAAACCTTCCCACACCAATGGATAACATTACCATCATACAAAAGCAATTGCTCGATAGCAGGCTTACGCCGGAGGAACAATCCTCGCTGGAGGCACAAACAAATGGCAGCACACCGCCTTCATCGCGGCTTCGTTGGCTCAAGATGGCGACGAGCGATGTCGATCGTGCCGGAGATGTCATGCTCCTCGCCGGAATGGACGCGACAAACTTCCTGAAGAACCCACAGTATCTGTGGCAGCACGGAATGAGCGGCGCGACGGTAAGCACTATGGGCACGATACGCAAACTTATCACGAGCGGCAACGCGCTCTTCGCGCTCGCGGAGTATGCGACCGAGGATATCTCGCCGCTCGCCGAGCAAATCTTCCAACTCGACATCGCAGGATTCCTCCCTGCGAACTCTATCGGATTTCGTCCCATCGAATGGGAAGAGAACGAAGCCGGCGGACGAACCTTCACAAAGTGGGAGCTTATCGAATGCTCGAAAGTCGAGCTGCCGATGAACCCGAACGCCGTCGATAGCGGCGCGGCGAAGTCCCTCGACCATATTCACACTCTCGATTTTGCCAATGACTGGCTTGCGAGTTAAATAGAAGTCATTGCGAGAAAAATTGGACGACCGAAGGGAGTTCAATTTGACGAAGCAATCCCATTCCAGAAAGGGATTGCTTCGAAACAATTACACTATCACAACTCTTCATTCTTCATTCTTCATTCTTCATTCTTCATTCTTCATTTCAAATTAAACACATGCCTACCATCAACGAACAAACCCAAACGCTCACCTGCACGCGCGATGAATTTTCCGCGCTCGTCGATAAAGCGATCGACCGTAAGATCAAATCCCTGCCGGACCGCACCGCTCTCTCCGCCCTCGCAAAACCGGCGAGCGAAGAAAAATCCCGGACCGAGCGCGTGCCGATCGCGCACGGCTCCTGGAAAAACGCGATCAAATACGACCGCGATAAAATTCTGCGGACGTTCCGATTCTTTCATGCCGTCTCGGAGAACGACCGCTCGGAGCTACGCTCGATCATGTCGAGCTACGCGCCGGAATATATCCGCTCGCTCGCGCCGCAACTCGAAGGCACGAATAGCGCAGGCGGTTATCTCGTCCCGCAGGAGTTTTATGCCGATGTGCTCTTCCTGCTGAACGAATTCGGATTCGCCCGCAAATACTGCGCGCAAATCCAGATGCAGACGAACGTGCTCAACGTCTCGACACTTTCGGGCAAACCTTCTGTCGCATGGACGACGGAGAACGGCACGATCCCCGCGAGCAAAGGCACGTTCGGACGCCTGACGCTCACCTCGCAAAAGCTCGCCGCGATCTATCCGATCACGAACGAACTGTTGCAGGACGCGAATATCGATGTCTATAGCGCGATACTCCAAATCTTTGTCGAAGTCTTCGGACAAGAAGAGGATACTCAAATCTTTCGAGGCACGGGCTCGCCATTTACCGGCATCCTGAATACGAGTGGTGTTAACGTCACGTATCTCGGTGGCATAAGCACGTCGGGCAAAACGCACTTTACCGACATCACTCTCGACGATCTCATCAATCTCGTGCAGTCGATCGGCCCGGCGCAGCAACGCGGCGCGTGCCTCTTCATCGAGCAAAATACGCTGACCGACCTCCTCAAAAAGAAAGATTCGCAGAACCGGTATTTGTGGGATTTGGAATTCTCCAATGATCCGCAGATCAACGGCGCGAACGGACTGCAAGGAAATAAATTCAGCTTCCGCGGATATCCGGTCGTGTCGCTGCCGAATGGAGTCGTGATCGATGGTTACGATACGGGCAGCCATGCCTCGGTCCCATTCGCGATCTTCGGAAATCTTGCAAGCTCCGGCGCATGGATCGGCACACATGGCGGAATGGAAATGCGCATCTCCAACGATGCGACCGCCGATGGCGTCAACGCATTCACAAACGACCTGCAAATGCTCCGCATGGCCGAGCGCATCGCCTTCGGCGTAGGACAGCCGGGGTATCTGGCAGTGCTTTCGACGAGCGCGTCGTAATCTAAAAGTATGAATTATGAATGGTGAATTATGAAGAAGCACCTTTGTAATTCATCATCATAATTCGTTTTTCAAAATCTTTGACACAAGGTGTCATTCTGAGCGAAGTAAATCGGAGCGATAGCGGAGATTTACGTAGCGAAGAATCCCTTGTTAAATTGCTAACGACAAGGGATTCTTCGACTCCGTTTGTCCTCCTTCGTCGGACAAACTCTGCTCAGAATGACATCTTTGTGAAGTTTTATCATTCATAATTTATCATTCATCATTGCCCACCAATGCCAACCTATACTTCTCCCGTCACGCTGGCGGCGTTTCAAACGTATCTCAAAGATACGTCGACCGACCCGGCGCTGACCGCATTCTATCAATCGCTTCTCGATACCGCAACCGAATACGTCTATAACTGGCTCGACCGCGATTACACGGCGAGTGCCACGAAGACCGATACGTTTTTCGGCGACGATTCCTCATTCCACGCGCCGCGCAATCCGGCCG
>DASZLH010000241.1:0-20313 GCA_035552495.1 Kapaibacterium sp. (SeqCode)
CACCAAATACTTGGGCACGCTGCCACACGATAGCACGATGACGGAGCACAAGATCGACTCGATCTTAGCAACTCCTGCTGCGAAACGGAAGACGCTCGATCTTCTCGTCTGGGGGCAATATACTACTGCCTTTAGCGGGCAAAGCGGCGGAATTGCCGCGCGCGATTCGATCGATATTTTTAACTCTCAGATCGCGCCAGTCTATGATCTCAATACCTTCGATCACCGCGTCCGCATGGACGGCATCGCCGAACTCGAACTGCCGCTACTCGCCGCAGCGCGCACGAAAATTTCGGCGTATGCTTCCTATGAATCGCGTAGAATTCTTTCGCGCGATTCGAGCTTTCCTTCGTTCATTCCGAATGTTGCGACAGGAAGTCGGTTTGGCGCGTCACTTATTCAACCGCTTACGATTTCCATCGGCAATTTCCTTACACGCGCCGTCGTCCAGGGCAATCTCGAACATGTCGCGAAGGATTCGGTATTTACCTTCGCGGCGCCCACGAGCGATACGCGGCTTTCGGCGACCTTCAGCGATTCGCTCGCGCTTCATACCGCATTCCGTGCTGCGCTATTTGGTTTTGTGCGGACGGTGCAATCGAGCCTCACCGTTGGTAATGGGCCGGTCTCGACGCTCGTGCTGCCCAGCCTGGGATTCTCTGGAAGCATTGGAATTACCGATGCCATTTCACTTAGCGCAAGTTATCACTATGCTAAAGACCGCGCCGCGCTCAGTCCATCGCCTTCCGAGACATATCAGTTGCAAAATATTGGGGCGTGGGCGGATATTCATATCCCCATTTCGCGTCACGATAGCATTGCGTTACATGCCGGCGTGCTGGATCGTCACGAACCCGAGGGAATAGTGTACGATCTTACATCCGGCGCGGTAAATCCACAACCATTTTTTTCGAATGCTCCGATCCATTCGCAATCGGCAACGATGGCGCTCGATGTGTATATTTCGCACTATCATTTCGCATCGTCCATGACGTACTTCCCGACGATTACGCCGATAAGTCCCTATTCACAAATTGCATCGCTTACGAGTGATCTATTGCAGCGGTTCTTTGGATTTGCCGGATTCTATTACGAAAATGAAGTCGATGAAGACAATCTTCGAATAACCGTCGGGCCGCGAACGCGCTTTTTCTCGCGGCTCGAACCGCAGCTTACCTACGATCGGGCGAGCGATTATTTTGTCTATGAGGGCTACGCGCCGCGCGGCGATAGCATCACGGATATACGCAAGCTCGACGACCCGCATGTGGGTAGCCCGCAATTTGTTTTGGATTTTCTTCTTTCGATGGAAGTCGATCGGCGCGCGCAGGTGAATATGTCGTTTCTCAATATTATCGGCACTCCATATTACAATGTCAGTATTTATCCCCGGTCAGGATTTCACTGGCGGCTGGATGTTACGTGGGCATTTTTGGACTGATGAAAAAACTCGTTGCAGTATTTGGCCCGGCGCGGTGTATTCAGGGGGATGCACTCTATCGCGATGCCGAAGAATTGGGTAAACGTCTGGCGCACGCTGGTTTCATTACCATAAACGGCGGCTATGAAGGAGTGATGGAAGCGGTCTCGAAAGGCGCGCGCTCTGCGGGTGGCAGTGTCGTAGGGGTTACAGCCGAAGTGTATTTTGCACGAGGAAGGGAAGCGAATGAATTTATCACTCGTGAAATTCGTGTCAAAAGCGCGACCGACCGATTGATGGAATTGCTTGACCTGGCCGATGCGTACATTGCGATCGGTAACTCGACCGGCACGCTTGGAGAAGTTGCTATGGCTTGGGACTATATGACGAAAGGATTTCTTCCACAAAAACCGACGCTGCTTATTGGAGAAAGCTGGAAGCGGTTTATGAACTACATCGAACGCGAAGATCAATTTTTTCCATTTTCACATTTCATCGAATATCATTCTGATCCGGAAGGTGCGGTTGCAACGCTCGAATCGCTTTTCGGTACCTCGCTCCATCTTCCCGATCTCGATATTTTATCTGCCGATCAGTAATGCCACATTCCCATCGACATCGCGAACAGCCTCGTCCACGATTCGACGAGCCGTCCGAATCCCAGCAAAATTACGTCGTGGGCCGGCGCGCTGCGATCGAGTTATTAAAAGATGACGAAGCGATAAAGAAGATCGAGAAAGTCTATCTGGCGCATGGCGTGCAGGGTCCGCAGATTGCGGAATTACTCCATTTCATCCGCAAGCATAAAGTCGCGCTCGGTGAGTTGGACCGCGGTAAATTTCGCGAGCTGGAGCGGCGTGCCTCGGGCGATACCGATTCGCAAGGGGTCATCGTGCTCATTGCGCAGCGCGAATATGCCGAAATCGAAGATGTCGTCGAGAAGAATAACAATCCCTTACTCATTGCGCTCGATGGCGTGGAAGACCCGCATAATATCGGTGCGATCATTCGCTCGGCAGAAGCGGCTGGCGCTTCCGGCATTCTGCTGCCAAAACGGGGAGCGGTGCTGACCCCGGCCGTTTATAAGACAAGCGCCGGAGCAGCGCATAATTTGCCCATTGTGAAATATGGCAATCTCGAACAGACGATCCGGAAGTTGCAGGAAGAATTTAATATCCCCTGCTGTGGACTTGCGGGCGAAGCCCAGGAAACAATCTATGAAACCAGCCTGACAGGCCCTGTTTGTTTTATTGTTGGGAGCGAAGAAAAAGGACTCCACCGATTAGTGAGAGAGCGGTGCGAAAAACTCGTTCGCATTCCATTGTTTGGCAAGACCGCTTCCCTCAACGCGAGCGTTGCTTCCGCGATCGCGTTGTTCGAGGCGGTCCGGCAACGCGTTGCTGGCGGAGTTTCCGGGTCTTGAGTTTTTCATCCAGATCGGGTGAGCTATTTTTGCGTAGCGTTGCAAGTCCGGAGGAATTTTCGGTTTCTTCGGCAAGACGAAAATCGAGTTGCCGTTTTTCCTCCAATACTTTTACGAGCTGCACTTTGACGGGATCTCCAATCCGGAAACGCTTCATCTCCGATTTGCCGGTATGACCATACCCACCTCGCGTTTGGACGAGCGAGTAGTGCGCTTCATCGAACTGAAAATACCCAGGCAAATTCCGAATATGTACGAGTCCCTCTGCGCCGGATGCGAGTTGCACGAACATTCCGAAATGCGTTACGCCGGAAATCACGCCATCGAATACATCGCCGATCTTGCTCTTCAAAATATGGATCTGCGCCATTTTGATCGATTCGCGTTCGGCTTCGGTGGCGCGGCGTTCGAGCGTGCTTGTCTGGTCGGCTATTTCCGGCAGGATGGTATAGTAATGGTGCTCGCGTTCGCGATTCATGCCGCCAGGCCGCTGGTATTCCGCGAGCATCCGGTGTACGATAAGATCGGGATACCGGCGAATCGGCGAAGTAAAATGAGTGTAATGCAGGAATGCCAGTCCGAAGTGGCCAACATTATGTTCGGCATATACCGCTTTGGCCATCGTGCGAAGCATCAGTTGATTGAGCAGATGTTCCTCGGGTTTACCTTTGATCGAATCGAGAAATTTTTGAATAGATTTTGGATTCGGATTCTCCGGCGATAGTTTGTAACCAAGTGTCTTTGCAAGTCCCGCCAGCTCGCGGAGCTTTGCAGTATCGGGTTCTGCATGGATTCGATAGAGGAACGGCCGCTCAGTCCCTTGCTTCGCTTTACGCGCGATGAACTCTGCGACGGCGCGGTTCGCGGCGAGCATGAAATCTTCGATCATACGCATGGAGCCCAGCCGTTCTTTGCGATAAGATTCGATAGGCTCGCCGTGTTCATCGAAACGAAATCGAAATTCATCGGTCTCGAAATCGATCGAGCCAGCCTCGTGGCGTCGTTCGTACATTTTGAGACTGAGCTTGCGCATATCGCGCAGGAGTTTTGCATGTTTTCCGCGACCGCTCGTAATGCGCTCTTCGGCTGATTCGTACGAGAACCGCATCACGCTGCGCATCACCGTCTTTTTTATTTCTGCCTTTTCGACTTTTCCCGTTTCCGGATCGATGCGAAGAAAGACAGAATAGGTCAGCTTGTCTTCGTCCGGACGCAGCGAGCACAGTTCGTTCGATAGCCGTTCGGGCAGCATCGGCACGACCCCGCCGACCAGATACACGCTCGTTCCGCGAGCGAGCGCTTCGTTATCGAGCGGCGCGCCTTCGCGCACATAGTGACTCACATCGGCGATATGAACGCCGAGCGTCACCGTGCCATCATCATTTTTCGTGAGCGAAACGGCATCGTCGAAATCTTTTGCATCTTCCGGGTCGATCGTAAAAATTATTTCGCCTCGAAGATCGAGCCGCTTCTGAATTTCCGAGGATGCAATCTCGACGGAAAACGAATCGGCTTCTTTCAATACTACCGACGGAAATTTCGTCGGCAAATTATATTCGGAAATGATAAGATCGTTCTCGAATGTTTTTTCGAGCGTGACGGGCGTGAGAATAGAAACAACCGATCCTTCCGGTTGAAGGTACTCGTCGATCCAATCGTACAATTCGATTTTGACACGGTCGCCTTGTTGGGCGCCATGAAGGTCCTTGCGAGCCACAAAAATATCCCGCTTCATTTTACCGCTTTCGGGATGGACAAAAAATCCTTGCCGCGCATGTTCGACTGTCCCGATGATATAATGAGCAGTCTTTCGTAGTATCTCGACGATCTCGCCTTGCGGGCGTTCTTTTGGTTTAGGAGCGAAGAGACTGACGCGCACAACATCGCCATCGAGCGCCGTCCCAAGATTTCGAGCGCGCACGAGAACGGTATCGCCAATCTCGAAATCTCCGGAAGGCGTTACTACTCCATTACCTGTCGGCTGCACCCGCAGCTCGCCCTCGATTACGGTAAGGTTAGAATTTGGCAGGCCATACCGTCTGCGGGAACCGCGAACGATCGAACCCTCTTCTTCCATCTGGCGCAGAACATCTCGCAAGTCCTGATACTGCGGAGAATCCGATTTAATGGCCAGCATCTTGGAAATTTCATTCGTCTTGAAGAGCTCGCCGGGATGCTGTTGGAGTAATGTGAGCAGATCGTCGCGAAGGGCCATGATGGGAAAAGCTATAGCGTAATGCGTGATGTGTAATGCGTAACGCGTTGTGCATCCACAGTACTCATAGTAACTTCGATATGTATCGAAAAGTGGCTGACCGAAATTGTCGATACTGCTGTTAGCTATACAGTAATAATGCCGAAACTCGTCCAGGACCGTGTAAACAGCATGAGCGATCATGCAGCAGGCTCGGAGCAATCGCTCCCATCGAAGCCATCTACGCAATTCAAGTCTGAACCGATAGGATCATCTTCGGAAGATATTGCTCGTGAAGAACTCCTTTCGGTCCTCCGGTATGTAAAAGGTGTTGGGCCTCGCAAGGCACATGCGCTCATTGATGAAGGTTATCAATCCCTTGACGATCTGATCTTCCATTTTCCAGGCCGATATCTCGACGCGCGAGAGCTTGTCCCTCTGGACCAGGTCCGTAAGCATTTAAAGCATCCCGTGAGCGTCCGTGGAACGGTCCTTTCCTCGCAGCTTATCCCAGGAAGGAAGCGCGGTCGTGCGGCGATTGTGCTCCGCGATGGCACGGGCGGAATTTTACAGCTTGTTTATTTCGATTATCCCGAGTGGCGCGCGAAAAGTTTTAAAGTCGGAGAAGAATATCTTGTTGCCGGATATCCGGGCATCTATAATGGTACGGTCCAAATCGTACAGCCGCCATTTATCGAACAACTCGAACGCCCCGACGAATTTGTGGCGGGACAAGCATCGTCGACGATGCGCATGTTGCCGCTCTATTATATTCCTCCAGCCGTTCGCAAAATCGGATTTAAGGATAAGCAATATCGCGAGATCGTACAGGAAGCAGTACAGCATGCCGAGAAAGCCGGACGATATGAAGAAATACTTCCGCAATCGCTGCTGGACCGGCAGCAGTTTGTATCGCGCATGCAAGCCATTCGTGAAATTCATATTCCTGAAAGTCCGGAGAAATTAGAACTCGCTCGGCGGAGGCTCAAATACGAAGAAATATTTTTTCTACAGCTTCGCCTTGCCATCGAGCGGCTGCGAATGCGAAAGGATGCGAAATCCGCTATATCGTTCGATGTTGCTGCCATGGATGCTGCCCTTACCGGTCAGGCATCGCTTAATCAAGGCATAGCGGAGCAAATATTTGCTTCATTGCCGTATGAGTTGACGAACGATCAAAAAAACGCATTGAGGGAAATTCTCTACGATATGTCGAAGAAAGGCGGGCGAACGTATCCGATGAACCGCCTGCTGCAAGGCGATGTCGGGAGCGGCAAGACCATCGTCGCGCTCCTTGTGATGCTCACCGCGATCGAGAATGGCTACCAATGCGCGTTTATGGTCCCGACGGAAGTGCTCGCCGAACAGCATCACAATACGCTGACGGAAATTCTTCAACATACACCCATCAAAATTTCATTGCTGGTAGGTGGGCAGAATAAGCGTGTGCGCGAAAGTGTGCTTCGTGCCATTGCGGAAGGCGAAAGCCATATTGTAATCGGAACTCATGCGCTGATCGAAAAGGGCGTTCGTTTCCAGAATCTTGGTTTCGTTGTGACGGACGAGCAGCACCGCTTCGGTGTCGTGCAACGCAAAGCGATCATCGATAAGGCCCTGCCTGAGGCAACGTCGCCGATGCTGGAAGAAGAACAGCATTCTCCCGATGTGCTTATCATGACGGCCACTCCGATTCCGCGCACGCTCGCGCTTACGCTATACGGAGATATGGACGTCAGCACGATCCGCGAGCTGCCGAAAGGCCGAAAGCCGATTAAGACGATGCTCTTCTACGAGCACGATCATCCAATAATTTATCAGGCAGCGAAACGGCGCATTGACAAATTTGGCGAGCAAGTTTTCATTGTCTATCCACTACGTGAAAAATCGGAGAAGATCGATTCGGTCGCTGCCGAAAAAGCGTTCGAATACTTGAAGATGCACGATTTCAAAGAGTATCGCGTCGGGCTCATTCATGGTAAAATGTCATCGCCGGAAAAGCAGGAGACGATGCGCCGGTTTCGCGATCGCGAGTTCGATATTCTCATCGCAACGACCGTGATCGAAGTTGGCATCGACGTACCGAACGCGACGGTGATGATCATCGAACATGCCGAACGTTTCGGGTTAGCACAATTGCATCAGTTGCGCGGGCGTGTCGGGCGCGGTAGTGCGGATTCCGCCTGCGTGCTCGTCGCCAGCGAGAAATTAGCGCCGGATGAAAGCCACATTGCAACCGATGCTATGGAAACAAGCGACCAGATCGAACAGGCATCACTCGCGCTCGACCGATTAAAAAAATTGGTCGAGACGTCCGATGGATTTGAAATTGCGAAAGCCGACATGGAGTTTCGCGGCACCGGGGAAGTGCTGGGTCTAAAACAATCGGGAAAAGTGATACTTAAAGTCGCCAATCTTGCGACCGATATCGATATTGTCCAGCAGGCGCTTACCGATACCGAAGCGCTGCTCGAAGCAGATCCGCAGCTTCGAATGCCGTCCAATCGCGCCACGCGCCAGGAATTCCTCCGGCTCTACCGCGATGCCGAATCGTATTTGCATGTGGGGTAGGTCTCTCTGCAAAATTGTAGGAACCAATATGGATAAAATCCATTAATCCTACGTCCTGTTCTTCTGTGCAATTGTAAATGCATTCCCGTCGTAGAATTAGTTTGGCCGTCTTGCTATTAGCTATTGCCGCGCTTGTGGTAGTAATTAGCTCGCAGCACCGTATTCGGTTAATTGTCGGATCGTTTTCCATCCTTGATTCGGCTGGCGAAGCCTCGTGGCCTCCGAGCATGCCTGGCGATGGATATAGTAATTTTTCTCGGCAGTATATGCCCGTAAAAACCAGTTCGTTACATGGATTTGCCCAGGCGGTTCAAGTGATGACCGATTTTCATGAGGCGTATCTCACACAGCGGGGCGATCCACTCCCGATTATCGACGATCCCGATAGCTGCGAACAATTTATCGAACAGGGGCGGCCATTGCATTGCTATAACATAGATATTGGTATTTCTAAAGTGCTGGCCGCGCAGGGTATTTATTCGAGAATGTGGGACCTGTGCGGTCCCTATAAACTCGGGGGGTTCGGTCATAATCTTTTGGAAGTATGGGACGACTTCGCTCGCGCATGGAAAGTGATCGATCCATACTACCACTGCTTTTTCACGCTCGGAGCAGATAGCGCATCGCCGGCGACGCTCACACCGGTCGGTCTTGGTCCGCTGAGAACTGCATTACTCCACTCACACCAATCCATTACCGTCCATTACTATTATCATACGGCCTCGGACCGTCCTGCTTCCGAAATTATATCGGAGTACAGGTTTTTAGCGCCGTGCACACTTCTGCATGCTAACAATGATTTTCATACCCGTTACAATACACGATATGGGTTCCTCATGCCCCTCGCTTCGCTTTTCGACAAACTGCCGCTTCGGATCAGCCGCGCGATTCGGACGATTATGCTCGGAAGTAACGATACCCGGTATATTCTCGAAGATGCCGATGGACCTCATTACCCGATCGTACGCATGAAGATTTTCTTCTATGCTTTGCTAGTCCTAATCGTTATTTCTATCGTTTTGATTATTAAAAAGTCCCAAAGGGAGCCGATTAAAATGAAGACGTCGTCCGTTCCTCTCCAACCAGTGGCGCATCCGGATTCCCACGCGCTCGAGCTGCCTTCGCAATCTCCGAATTCATTTCGCCCCCGATGACAATCGCAAGGCCGAGGATGTAGAGCCATAGCATGAGGACCATCACCGCGCCCAAGCCTCCATACGTGACACTGTAACTTGTGCCGAAGCGAAGATATTCGGAGAATCCGAACGAGACAATTATCCAGATCAGGACGGCTGCTAATGATCCCGGAGTTGCCCAATACCACTTCGGGTTTTCGACATTTGGCCCAAAGTAGAACATCAGTTCTAATCCAAGGAACATACCAGCCAGTCCAACGACAATTCCGAGGGATATACCCAGTCCTTTAACCCACGGCAGCGGCATCCATTGGAAGAGCACTTTGGCGATCTTATCGCTCGCCACTAAGCAGCCCGCGCCAACAATTGCGAGCATCGCAAGCGCGACGGTCAACCCAAGTGCCATCAGGTGCCGCTTCATAAAGCTCCGCGTTTCCCTCACTTCATACGCCCGGTTGAGTCCGTCCATGATCGATACAACTCCACTCGACGCGGCCCACAGTGTACCGAGCATTCCTAAGGTAATCAATGTGCCTGCCGATTGTTCGAGCACGTGACGTACTTCATTGGCGAGCAAACGGTAGGCGTCCCATGGCATCGTATGGCCGATTGTCGCAAGTAACCGGTCCATAAGAGCTGTAGAACTGAACGCGAAAAGAATGCTAAGGAGAAACAACAACATTGGAAATAGCGCGAACAAAAAATAATAGCCGAGCGCAGCGGCAGAGTCCCATGCATTATCGTCACTGACCTCCTTCCAGGTTATTTTGAGAAGCTCCAAGAAGGACAGGCCTCCGAGCTTCCAAGGGGATGTGGGGCTTTGCTTCGCTCGATCCGTGCTGGAGGTTCTTCCTGTCGAGGCAGCGTTCATACCGGCAGGCAAGGTCAATCCTGGTGCCAGATTCGGCGGCAATGCTAAGGATCTAAAGGATAAAAATAAAAAGGCGCTCGAAATGAGCGCCTGAAAAAAACTAAGGAGTCATCGGCTACGATACTCTTACCACCATCCGCGGCGGTTGCCATAAGAACGGCCCGTCGTATCGGTCATTTCGGTATTGTCGATGGAAATGACATAACGTTCGCGCTGGGGACGGTCGTTATTGTAAGAACGTTCGACATGCGGACGAGCTTCGCGGACAGAAAGGCTGCGGCCTTCGATTTCACGACCGTTGAGCTCCGACATCGCCTTGCGGGCCGACGCTTCGGACTCGAATTCGACGAATCCAAATCCTTTGGGACGCCGCGTAATTTGGTCGGAAACGATCGCGGCGCTCGTTACGCTGCCATAGGGTTTGAAGAGAGCTTCCAGTTGCTCGGCATTCCAGTCATAAGGGATGCTGCCAACATAGAGCTTTGTAACCGGCGCGCCGCTGCCCTCGAAGGATGGCTGGTCGCTTCCGGTATGAGCCTCAGTTGCAAGATTAGTATCGGAGGTAATGCGTAGAGGATTAGCGCCCTTTAAAATGGCGCCGGCAGAAATGCTTGTTGCGGTCTCGTTTTCCATTCGTTATCTTTCGTGTCCAGTGGCGTTTCCCGCCGCGGCGGGCCGTCCAAAAACGCATGAATAGTTTAATGAAATTTACCTCTCGTGCCTTGAAAAAATGGCTGGTTGCCTCTGAATCAAAGTCCGGCGAGGGGACGGTAGGCGGCTAACAGGAGCGTATTTCAAGAAGTTCGTTATAATTATTGGAATATCCTACTTAATATTTATTGGAATATCGGGCTTATTTTCGCACTTTCCAGATAGTATATTCCCCGTTCGAGAAAATACTATTCCCAAAACTATGGGGATCGACCTGGAATGTACTCGATCGGTCCTCGATAGCAAAGGCGACTCCGCTCGATTGAATTGCTCTCAGAACGCTTGCCGAGTCATGCGATAAATAGATCGTATCGAGCAGGGCGCGACGCCCAGCGAGTGTGCGCTCGGCTTCGGCAACCGGATGCAGGCCTTTTTCGCGGTCCGTATCGGCAACAGCGGCCAGCAGCGACCCATATTTCGCTCCTTCGGAGATCACCGGATGGCCGCTCAGTGCCGAGTACCAATAAAAGGATTCGTCCCGCGACCGGTCGAAATCGAACCGGTGAGATGCCACGAGGGCCGTGTCGTCTTGCTGTGCAAGAACGTTCATCGCAGAAACGAGCGAAGCATCCACCGTATCGGAGTGGGAAAAATCCTCGTCCAGTATGGAATGAATATTTTGAAAAAACCCGAAAAGAAATAGTATCGAAGCGAGTCCCAGAATGATCCTGGAAGTCCGGGTAATAGGATTGGAAATAATAGCCCCCGTCCCAATAATGGTGAGTAACATCGCGGACTGATTGCTTACCAATGGAGCATAAAAGGAGAGTGCCAACGGATACCACGCCGGCGAATAAAGCACCGGAAGAAAATAGCCGAGCGGGATAAGCAACAAAAGTATATAGAGTACTTCGCGCGAAACGAGTTGCTGCCCGAAGAGCTCTTTTCGAAAGAAAAGAAGCAAAAGGATGCAGCTTAGAATTCTGGGGTCGAATGCTGCAAATCGCGCAAAGTGAAAAATAAAATAGGGTACAATGAAAAGGCTTTGCAGATGAAGATGCAGGCCATGCGATACCGGGTTCACCGCACTCACGGGAATATGCAGCGCTGCCGCTATATGATTTGCGTAGCCCAATAATGGCGCGCCGATGAGAAAATCATCGCCAGGCATCAGCGGATTTTTTCCGCTCATTTGGATTACAACGATTACGAATGAGACCAGAGCAATACCGAACAGTGTGAACGCGGCGATCTTCCGCGCGCGAACGAGCATTAGCCCGAGAAGCGACATAGCCGCGATTAAGACAAGGAAGGTTGATAACTTGGTCTGCGAAAGTTCGATAAAGAAATAAAAAAGCAGCAGCGACCATGTTATTTTCTGCGTAGAAGAAATTTCCTTCGACCACTTATCGAGCACGAGGAACAGGGTCACGAAGATCAGACTTCCGAAGACAAACGATGGACTGAGTGCATAACTGCCCTGTTCGGTGCCAGTAAAACTGCCGATAAGAAACCACGCCGACGCGCCAGCAATAGCAAGTGCTTTCCGTGCTGTGAAATGAAACAGCAGGACAAAAATCGCATACGCAAGAAGTGTATAGCCGACGAGTGGCGCGGCAAATGAAAGGTCCGCAATCGTATGGTCCTTCGAAAGCAGCGCGAGGAGTTGATAGGTGGCATCGTGGTAGTGCCAGGGTTGCGCCATTTGGTGCAGATCGCGCAGCGTTCCGTAGTCCTGAATGCCATGCACTTCGCCCGCGAGAAATGGAATATCGACTCCGAACAGACCATGCGTTACAATATTCCCATTCGGTGTAAAGTGGAAGTTCGGAAGATTATAGCAGGCAAACCACAGTAAAACGCAAATGAGTGTTATCCAGAGACGGTTGAGTGCTCGTATTTGATCAGCAATTCCAAGCGTAATTTTTCGCGTCAGGATCAGGCCGAGGCCGGCGGCCGTGAACGAGAAGCGGATCACATAGAAGACCGTTGTGCCATGCGGTAAACCAATCGCATGGATCAGCATCAGCACGAACGATGGAATTCCAAATCCCACCACACTCCCGAGCATCAGAATTTCATCCGCTGTAACCGAAAGCCGAAAGTACTGAGCGATTATCAACACGATGAGCGTGCCCGGAAGTATGGTCAGCCCCGCGAGCCAGAGCACGTCGATGCCCGTTGAAATCGGGAAATGGAAAATATCACACTCGATCAGAAAAAGAACTGCGGCGGTGACAGGCAGCAAAAACGAAGCGAGAAGAAATTGCTTGCCTCGACGCCGCTCGGTACGAGTAGGTTCGTCCGTCACCGTATGCTATGAATGGATGGATACTTTTTCATTCGCAAATTGGCGTACCGACTCAATCGATTGCTCGATCACATAATCGATTTCTTCATCGGTTAACCGCGTGTAGAGTGGCAGCGTAATCGTCGAATCTCCGATGCGCTCAGCAACGGGGAATGTGCCCTCGGGCATTGCGAAATGCTCTTTATAATAGGTCAGGCGGTTAATCGACCGGAAATTTACAGCGACCCCGATGCCACGGTCCTGCAAATCGGAAAGCACCGCATCGCGAATTTCCGGATCAACCCAGATCGTGAATAGATGCCGCCCATGCACCGAATCCGGAAGCACGGAAGGATACGCGATTCCCTCCGCATTCCGAAATGCTTGTTCGTACCGATTGCAAATATATTCGCGACGCGCGAGCCGTTCGGCAAGCCGTGGCAATTGTGGCAATAGCATCGCGGCCTGAATGTCGAACATATTACATTTATATCCGAGCATCTCCATATCGTAATGACGAAAACGGGCGGAGTAGCGGTCGGCCGCAGATTTATTCATACCGTGCAGACGCAATTTCAAAAGTTTATCGTAGAGTTCTTCGCTGTTTGTCGTGATCGCGCCGCCTTCGCCGGACGCAAGATTTTTCGTTGCATAAAAACTAAAGACCGCCATGTCGGAAAGCTCTCCTGGTCTTACGCCATCGCGTTCGCTCTCGACCGAATGCGCGCAGTCCTCGACGATAGCAAGACCGCGATCGCGTGCGATCGCGCTCATCGTGCGCATGTCGCACATCTGGCCGTAAAGATGAACGGGTAAGATGGCTTTTGTCCGCGGCGTAATCGCGCGAAGAATTTCATCGCAGGAGATATTGCCGGTTTCCGGTTCGACATCCACAAAGACTGGTGATGCGCCACATTCGATGATGATATTCGCCGTCGCCATGAAGGTCATCGGAGTGGTGATAACTTCATCGCCGGGACCGATACCAAGCGCCTTCAGCGCGATAAATCCGCCCATCGTCCAACTCGTTACGCCGGCGCAATATTTCGCGCGCATATATTCGGCGAATTGTGATTCGAATGCTTTCGTCTTCGGGCCCGATGTTAAAAACGTCGAATGGATCACTTCTGTAAGACTCGCAATCTCATCGTCGCCCAGGGGATGTTTATAAAATTCTACTTTCATGGTGCGAATTATTTTTTTATCAAAATCCAGGCTTTAGCACGGATCAGGTCGATCGTGGTATCCGTCGGGTTCGAAATTCCTTCCGGCCCATAAGCGCGATACACATAAAACTTCTCCAGTGGCAGCGAATGGAAATATGGCGGTGTCTGACTCGAGTCGATCTTTTCGAGTATCGGTTCTCCGATCACGTCGGTAAATCCCGCGAACATAACAAGCAGGTCCCCCCGTCGGACGAGATCGCTCGTCAGATAATCCGCAGCCGCAGGTTTGCGGTCCATGGAATCGGACGGCATGGCACGCATCGTTGCGGCGATATTTTTTGCGGAATCCGCAAAGTATTTCGGCGATGATAAAATGCGCCACATACTCCATCGATGCGCCAATTGGCGAATGTATAACACCGTGTATTTTACGACCTCCTTCGAAAATGGAACAGGCTGCCACTCAAAATAATTAAGATCGGCGAGCGGCCCATCGGGTCCGGCAATATTGTCGCTTGCATTGCCGCTTCGGAGTGCTCTCGAATAATGCTGCGAAAATCCGAGATACCACGCACCCAAATGATCGGGCAATAGCCAGAATGCGCACCGAGGACTCGACGATTGCAGTCCGTTCTGTTCTAGCGCCATCGCCGTTTGCGCGACTGGTGCTTTGTCAACGTCATTCTGAAGATAGAACCAATAATACTCGTAATGCTGAATCGCGCCCATTATAAAGAATGCGGTGGCTGCGCTTGTTACGATAATGGAGGATATTCGCTGCCATTGGTGTGCCGCGGTTCGAGCCAACTGGAATCCGTAAACAAAAAGCGACGCCAGCAACAGGCAGGCAAATGGGGCCAGCACGATGAAGTATCGCTGGAACGTGCGGCCGAGGAATATCGTGGTGACAAGATAAATTAGAATATAGCATACCGTCTGCGCAATGGATTTGCCTTCTTCGTCATGGCGCAAAATAGAAAGTAGCACCGCGAGCGCGAGAACGATCTCTGTAAGTCCGAAAAACAGCAGATGTAATTTCGAACTAAAATAAAAAGCGGAGAAGATTAAGTTGTAATGTCCCCCTTTTTCCAAAAACGCTCCGAGCCAGACCGGCGCGTCGAGCGGCCAAAGCGCAAGCGAGGCGAATGCTCCGACCGCCATCGCTAAAAAGCATACAATCGATGGACGAATACGGTAACGTCTGCTGACAACTCCCGCTGCGAGCCACGCGATACCCGGGACCACCGCGTTGTACTTCATCAGAAACGCGAGACCCCACACGCAGATGAGCGCAATGATAAAAAATAATCGCTTTTTCGCGTTCTCGTATTTTTGGAAAGTTCGGATGTAATAATCGAACCCGAGCAGCCCGCAGATGACGAAGAACGTTTGAAACGGATCGGCAAACAACACACGGTCAAAGGCTACGGCGAATGGATGTAGCGCGAACAAGAATACCACAACGATCGCTGTAACGGGCCCAAACATTCGCCGGGAAAGAACATATAGCGGGATGACCGTGAAGGCTGCGATCAATGCAGACGGAAGACGCAACAGGAACGGGTCGGACAACCCGCGCAAGCCCACAAGCTGCGCGACGATCCAGACGAATGGCGCATTCGAATAGGCGTCCCACATGGGCGTGTGATTGCGCAGAATGTCACGCCCGGCCACCGCCACCGAGGCTTCATCGAGCAGCAGCGAATGGGCCGATAGCAGGATGGTGCGAAGCATCAGGGCGATTGCTAACGCCGCGAGCAGCCAGTAATATTCGCTGATCCGGTATTTTAAATTATTCTCGATAAAAAAAGCGCTTTGTAAAAGTCGGAATCGTTAATCTGTCATGCGAGGAAATCGAACGACCATCGGATGCCATCTCAGGCCTCCCGCGAAATTTCTACTTATTTTGCATAATGCGCATCGGTACAACAGCCGTAACGGACGTTCAGTCTCTGGAATTTCGCATTGGGCGATACGGGCCATTTCTATATTCCTTACTGTTATTAATTGGCGCCGTACTCTCCCGGTTCGCCATCCTCAGTAACGATAGTTTTCCGCTCGAGTGGCAAGCATCGCACCTATCATTCCACGATCCGCTCTCATTCTATAATGGTTTTTTTCCAATTGGCTATCCGCTTCTTTTGCGGATTGCTCAGACTATTGCAAGTCCATATATTGTCCTCGAAGTGGTACAAATCCTTCTTGCAGCACTCTATTTTAAGAAGGTATGGACTTTCGCTCGGATCGATCTATTGCCATCGGCTGCAATTCTGGTATTAGTTATCGTCATTTTTTCCGAACAGGTTATACTGGCGGAGTTCAGCAGTGTCCCGGATTTTTTTCCAGCATTGTTTGCTATGCTTGCTTTGGTAGAGCTTTCGAAGGATTCCCGCGGCTCCGACCGCATGGCTGGTCTTTATCTTGGCCTCGGCCTTCTTTTTCGAGAGCACCTCCTTATTCTCCTTATTTCAATTACACTTGCATTATTATTTATGCGAGGGCATAGTGGGTTTCGCCGGATTGCATCAATTTGGATATGGGTGGCTCCATTCATTGTCATGCAGGGCCTGATTCAATTGTGGTCCGGCCATGGATTTTTCGAGAACGATCAGGCGTGGAATCTCTGGAAAACCCTGCATGGGATAGACTGGAGCAACCCTCCCGCGCAATTTCATCCCACGCTTCTGCAAGTTGTGTTGCACGAGCCAGTGTTATTTTTTCAGTCGTATGTATCCCTGTTTATTAGCTCGTGGTATCTTATTCTTCCCCTCGTTCTATACTCTCTTATGGTTAGAATGCGTAGGAACAAGGAGGGCGGACATCGAACGCTCGATCTCTTTTCCATTGCGGCCATTATTTATCTGCTGGTAACTATTGCCGGCGGCAGCGCACGATCGTATTTGCCTGTTCTTCCTATTATTGTTGTCTCCCTATTCCAACTTATTCAAAGTATTGCTGGGAAGAAATTATTTTCGAGAATCCGCGTGGCGTTTATGCTATCGGTAGTGTTGGCGGGAGCAGCCAGCATTGTTATTTTTACCGGTGCTCGCCACGCATCGCAACGGTTAGATGAATATGACTCATTACAACATACCCTTGGGCTAACTTCGACCGAAGAGTCGCGCTCGATCTTTTCCGACGATTTCGCGCTCTATTTTCCCAGTCTCGCCGATGCTACTCCCCGGACGACGGGTGGTTGGGGTGAAATCGGACTTCCCGAATATCTTCGCGCGAATCCGCACATCCCCGATACATCCGCAAATGCCTTTTATTCCGCGCTGAAAGAAAATGGCATTCAGTATGCGGTCATACGAAATCCTCCGATCGATGCTCGCACGATATGGTTGGCTCGGGCCGACACAGCACATTTTATACCTGTACCGTTCAGCGGTCCTTTCTATGTTTATCGAGTGCAGTAATTATTGCAAGCAAGGCGAAGGTTGTAAAAAGTTATGAGAATCGTGCATACGATGTTCTACATACGATTGTAAACCCGCCGCGTATGGACTGCGGGGGTTGACATATAATACTAACCGATACGGAAACGCATCGAGCGACGCGGTGGGAGTAAACAGGTTAGTCTGCGCAAGGCCATACGCGTCCTCCACTAAATGATAGCAGCTATCCGTCGATGTTGCTGGCAGTAGTAATACATCGGGATGCTCCGATAAAACAACATTGGCGCGTTCTTGTAGAGAACCCGCATGTGCAATGCGGGTATCGTTGAGGCCGACAAGATCGAGATGGCGGATTCCAGATTTATAGACGACATATCCGGCATCTCCATATCCGAGTGTAAGCGAGTCGAAATGCGGCAGGAGTTTTAATTCGCTTACAATATGGTCCATGTTGGCGTCCCATACTTCCTCATGGGCCGCAAGCGATTGTTCCGTTCGAGGCGAATGGATCATCACGAAAGTATTTGCAGCCAATAATAATAGGGAGCAAACAAGAAAAACTCTATTGCCGAATCGTTCAGTAAAATCGAGCAATCCTGCTGAAGCCATGAGACACAACATGACAAATGCAGGCCAGAGGAAGCGGTCATATAGTCCTTCGAGCGGGCGAACGAAAATATAAAACGTAACGAGGCCAATTGCCCAGAGCGCGGCAATGACAAGCGTTGAAGCACTAATGCGTCTCCAGATTCCGAAGGATGCAATGAGCAGTGCAATCGTACTGATTAGAAACAGCCGCACGTATTGGAGACCCGGTGCAAGCGTATGGCCTGGCTCCAATACTTTCACATAAAAAGAATTTGGTAAAAGAAATCCAAAATAATAATACTTCCAAACCAGATATAGCGCAAGTGGAAATAAATAGAAAAGAGTAAATTCGGTCAGGAGCGATTTTTTGGAAGGACTCTTAAAATATTGAACGAGAAGTGCGATTGCTGCCAGCATCGCTGCCTCCGGTCGCGTTAATGTGGCAAGGAGCGCGAAAAAAAATGCCAGTCGAGGACGTTTAATGAAAAGAGCAATACTGCTCACACAGAAGAAAACAAATACGCTCGTTTCCATTCCGTTGAGCGCGTTTATCCATGTAAGTGGTGCAGCAAAATACAGTAATGTTGCGAGAATACCGACCGACGGATTCCGCCAGGACCGCGCGATCGAATAGAGAAGAAGACCGGTCAGCACGGTAGAAAGAAGCCCGATTATTTGTGCGGCTGCAAGAAGATCATGGGTGAAAAATCGCAATGCAGCGAGCAGAAGTACGAAGAGAAAATTCGTATAGCCTTCCGTATATGGTCCAACGATATTCCAAACGAGCCCATGTCCGCTTGCGAGATGCTCGGCATAGCGAAACGAAATGAAAGTGTCGTCGAATGGAAATCGCAGCCGGAATTGCCAGACGAACACCGCGATAGCGCACCCGAAAATTCCGAAATATACTTTTGCCGGTAAGTTCTGCCACCCACGAGGTCTCATCGCGCGATATTCACTTTAAATAGCAGCAGTGTGTCTTTCCACGATGACCCATTAAAATAATCTCGGCCAATATCGCCGATCGTGCCAACTTCGGTGTCAATGAGGCGACTCGTATTTTTTACTCCCAAATAAAATGGATCAATTTGGCGATGATCGTGTGGATACACCGACGAGTTGTATAGCACCACGTAATCAATATACTCGCGAGTAAAAAAAGTATTGAGGGACTCGCTACGTTGTGGAAATGAGATAAAATGATCGGTGATCGTCTGGATATCGCTGTCCTTAGAAAGCGCCGCAAGCGTGAGAGGCTCGGTAACGACGCGCGGTTTTCCCGGATCGCTCCACGTGGCAGCAATGCTCTTTTCGATATTGAAGACGGCCGACATATTCCCGCGGGCGAGTGCCGTTGCATTGGCATTGGCAGTTACGGCGTCGTGAATGCCAAACGAGAATACGAGAATTGCAATAACAGTGAACAGGGATACAATCGCGCGGCGATATTTCTCTTGCACGAATAGTCGTGTCAGCACGAGTGCGAGGCCAAGCATCAGGAGCGGCATTATGTGCATGAGATAGGTGACCTGGGCGCCTTCCAGCAACAACCAACTCAGGAAGACAAGGAGTGAAGCTGCCGCAAAAGTATGACGGCCGATCCTCCACTGCTTTGTTAGCATTAATGGCAGTACGAGAATGAGAAGAAATACTTGTGGCGCTTCCGATACGAATTCTTTGAAACGAATGACGATATTTGCCACCTGGACCGATCGCGATAGTGGTCGCATAATGGGAATCGCCGAGAGTACATCATGGAATTGGGATCGGGCGGTTGTGGGGCCGAATAGCAAGAGATTTCCGATGGTCCCGTAATAAATAAGAACGAGAATTCCAAGCAGGAAGGCGCCTCCTGCCGCGGCATTTATCCATCGGGCGCGAGGCTGATTGTCCCACCTCCAAATAAAAAAAACTGCTACCGGCAATAACAATGTCAGCAAATGAATGGAAGAACTGAATGCAAAAAACACTACAAGCGATCCGAATACAAACCACCACACTCCATTTTGTCTTTTGCCATCCATGGAATGTGTTGTGCAGATCGTAACGAAGAGAAGAACGATCAGTCCGGCGAGCAAATCCGGCCGGCAGCAATGGCTTGCGAAGAAAAAAGCGCGACTGGAAACAAGTATAAGAATAACGATCGAAGCGGAAAGACGGCTGGCATTCAGTCGGCGCGCGCTCCAGTAAATAGAAATAAGTAGCAGGAGCGATAGAACGGCTGTCACCATACGGCCAACCAAAATGAGATCGTTCTTTACCAGCAATGTTGGAAGACCATACAGTAGAGAGGACAGCCAGGTCATGCTCAGGATCAGCCCTTTGGAATGTTCGAGTGTCGAGCCGGCGGCCAAATCATATCGAGCAATGCCGGTCGCGATCTGAGAGTGAGCTTCGCTCATCAGCCAGGTTTCATCGCCAAACATCCGGAAAGAATTTGGCTGGGGAAAAACAACGAGCGATCGGAGTTGAAAACCAAAGAGCACGAGTGCCATCGAAAGCATGGCAACGCTCATAATATTTTCCCAATCCGATCGTCGTGCTTGTTTATTCATGGATATAATAAAGCTGAATGGTGTCGCTCACACTGTGTTCGGTCTTAAAATAG
>DASZLH010000242.1:0-10618 GCA_035552495.1 Kapaibacterium sp. (SeqCode)
AGCATAATCAGCGCGCCAAGCCAGATACCGAGCGCGAGTGTTTTGAGGATGGAGAAAATAATAATCATGTCAGAGAAGTGCAGCTAATTGTTTTCGCAGGATGGGCAAACTAACCGTCGCCGCTCCCCAGACAGCATCTAAATCAATATCGTAGTAATCATGCACCAGACGATTTCGCATTCCGACGATTTTGTACCACGGAACTTCTGGATGTGCTTCTTTGAGTTCATCGCTGATACGGCTCGCAGCCTCACCTATCACACCAAGATAACGAATAACCGTGTTGGTGTGTAATTCGCTTTCGTAAAAGTCCTGGAGGGTCATATCTCCCAGGACCCTTTGAATGGAAGACTCGGCAAAAAGAATATGTTGAAGCCTTTCTTTATCCTCTTGCAGCATATTGGAGGATAGCTTCGCTTAAAATCCGCGGACGCATAAACCGGCCAAGATCGGCAGGAGTGCGAAGGTCTACAGGGTGGCCTACGACCTTCGCTAATTCGATCTCCAAATCGACCATATCGAGGAGGCTCGGGGTTTTGCCGGGATAAAATTCGGCAAGAATATCGACATCACTGTCCTTCCGGAAATCGGACCGCGTAGCGGAACCGAAGAGCGAGAGCTTTCGGATATGATGCTGCACGCAAAAACGTTCGATAAATCCCGGAGGAAATTGCACTTGTTGTTGCATCGTTTTCAAAACAATTGGAAACGAACAAAGTTGCTTCGATAGATGAACTTCTGCCAATCCGGGCTGTACAGAGCTATCTGGAATTAATCGCCCTTCCCCCCCGTTTACCGCCAGTTCAAAAAGTTTAAGACGCGCCCCGACGCGGGGCAAAGTTGCCGAAGGGCTTTTATAGCGCGAGGTCATCGGCAATTTCATTCATTCACGGCGCTATACATGACATTTACCAATGCCAGTTACTAAAGAGACGACGCAGCAATATGCTGCTAAGTTCGGCAAAGCGCCGAACGACACCGGGAGCGCGGAAGTACAGATCGCCATCCTGACCGCCAATATCAACTCGCTCACGCCTCACTTCGAGAAAAATCCTAAGGACCATCACGGCCGCCGCGGGCTGCTCAAAATGGTCGGCAAGCGTCGCAGCCTGCTCGATTATCTCGCCAAGAAAGATATCAATAAGTATCGCGCGCTCATTCAGGAGCTCGATATTCGCAAATAAGCGTAGGGGCGTGCTGCGCACGCCCTTTCCGTTTTTACTTACCACGGGCGGACGTGCGCAGCACGTCCCTACATTCCAATAACAATGATTTACGAAGTAGAATATGGCGGTGGAAACAAGATCAGTTTCGATCTTGGCCGCTTTGCAAAGCAATCGAACGGATCGGTGATGGTCCGTTTGGGCGATACGATGTCGCTCGTTAATGCCGTCGCTGCCGAAAAGGAAAAAGAGGGCATCGACTTTATGCCGCTGCAAGTCGAATACCGCGAACGCGCGGCCGCAGCCGGCAAAATTCCCGGAGGATATTTTAAACGCGAAGGACGCCCGACCGAAAAAGAAATTCTTTCGGCGCGCCTGACCGATCGCCCGATTCGTCCGATGTTTCCGAAGGACTGGCGCGTCGAGACACAAATCGTCGCCACGATTTTCTGTTCCGATCAGGAGCACGATGCCGATACGATCACCACCACGGCCGCATCGCTTGCGCTGCTCGTTTCCGACATTCCGTTCGAAGAAGCCGTTTCCTCTGTGCGTGTCGCGCGAGTCGATGGCAAAATCGTGATCGACCCCACCTTCACACAGCTCGAGACCGCCGATTATGAATTTGTCGTCTCTGGCACGAAGGACTCGATCCTGATGGTCGAAGGCGAGTGTCACGAAATTTCCGAGACCGAATTTATCGAAGCGCTCCGCGCTGCGGCCAGCGCGATTCGCGAACTCTGCGCCGGGCAGGACCGCATTGTCCAGCAGTGTGGGATTGCTAAGCCAAAGCGCGTGCAGGACGAGCACATCATGGACGCTGCCCTTGTCAAACAGGTCGAGGGACTCGCCTCTGCGAAACTTCGCGAGCTTGCACGTACCGTACTCAAGAAAGAAGAGCGTTCGCTCCAAACCCATGAAACGAAACGCGCTGTGATCGCCGCAATGACGGAAGCCGTCGGCGAATTGCAATACGAGCATATCAAGGGCGACGTCGAGCATATCCTATATGACATCGAGAAGCGCGAGATGCGCAATATGATCCTCGAGAATAATATTCGCCTCGATGGCCGCGATTCTGTTTCGATTCGCCCGATCACCTGCGAGATTAGCGTGTTGCCGCGTGTACACGGTTCCGCGCTTTTCACGCGTGGCGAAACGCAATCGCTGACGAGCTGCACGCTCGGCACGAAGCGCGACCAGCAGTCGATCGAAGGCTTGCAGCCCGAGACGACCAAGCGCTTTATGCTCCACTACAATTTCCCGCCCTATTCGGTCGGCGAAGTAGGCCGGTATTCCGGCACGGGCCGTCGCGAGATCGGGCATGGTAATCTTGCCGAGCGGGCACTAAAAAGCTTAATACCGAACGAGAAAGATTTTCCCTATGCGCTGCGAATCGTCAGCGATATTTTGGAATCGAACGGATCGTCCTCGATGGCGACTGTCTGCGCGGGTTCGCTTGCGATGTTCGATGCCGGCGTACCGCTGAAGAAGCCGGTCTCCGGCATTGCCATGGGGCTCATCAAGGAAGGCGAGCGAGTTGCAATTCTTTCCGATATTCTCGGTAACGAAGATCATCTGGGCGACATGGACTTCAAAGTCTGTGGCACGCGCGATGGCATCACGGCCTGCCAGATGGACATGAAGATCAAGGGAATCGACTTCACGCTGCTCGAAAAGGCGCTACTGCAAGCCCGTGATGGACGGATGCACATTCTCGGCAAGATGGATGAAGCGATCGGCGCGCCGAAATCTGAGATGTCGCAATATGCGCCGCGCCTCACGACTGTCAAAGTGCCGGTCGATGCGATCGGACTTGTGATCGGACCCGGCGGAAAAACGATTCGTCAAATTCAGGCGGATTCTGGAGTCGAAATCAATATCGAAGAGGATGGAACGGTCACGATTGCAGCGCTTTCGGGCGAAGCCTCCGACCGGGCGAAGCAATTTATTATGTCGCTCATTGCCGAGCCGGAAGAAGGCGCAACCTACACGGGCCGCGTCACACAGGTCCGCGAAGGCTTGGGCGCAATCGTCGAATTCCTTCCGAAGAAAGAAGGCTTGCTACACATTTCCGAGATTGATTATCAGCGCGTTGAAAATGTCTCCGATTTGATCCAGGTCGGCGATGTATTCGATGTAAAGCTGATTGCGGTCAAGGGCGACGGAAAATACTCGCTCTCGCGTAAGGCGCTGCTCCCGGTGCCGGAAGGCTACGAAGAACGTCCGCGCGAGAACTACGGCGACCGCGGTGGTGATAGAGGCGGCGACCGTGGCGGCTATGGTGACCGCCGAGGCGGCGGTGGTCGCGATGGCGACCGGCGCGGCGGCGGAGATCGCCGCAATGGCGGCGGCGGTGGTGGCCGCGGCTATGGCGGCGGTGGACGGGGGGAGATAAAGTGAAACGCTAAGAAAACTATTCCTAGCCCCGGACGCTTTTGCAGTCCGGGGTTTTCTTTTATTTTAATTTAAGTATGAGCTTCTGGTCCTCGCAACTTGCCGCAGACTATTATGCGAAAGGAAGGCCATATTTCCATCCATCAGTCATTTTTCAAGTTGCTGAATACCTTCGAGATGCGATACCATTCGAACGAGCCATCGATATTGGTTGTGGAACGGGACTATCAACCGTTGCATTGAAGCAAATTGCTTCTGATGTCTGTGGCATTGATATTTCTCCTGAAATGCTTCGGCATGCTCCTCCCAATGATGCACTAACCTTTTTGGTCGCCTCGGGGGAAGCAATTCCATTCGAGGATGAATCATTCGATCTTATTAGCCTTTCCCAATCGTTCCATTGGCTCGATCGGTCGAGGTTCTTTGCTGAGGCAAGAAGAGTACTGAGGCCCGGTGGATGGATCGTCATTTATGACAATTACTTCTCAGCTCTGATGCAAGAGAATGAAAACTTCCAGCCGTGGTTCGCAGAATATTTGAAACGATTCCCAACACCGCCTCGTCCGAAAGTTCAATTTACAGAGGAGGATGCAAGATCGGAAGGTTTCAATTTCCAGGATAAGGCGATGCATGAAGAATGGCCAGAATTTACCCGTGATTCCTTAATTGCATACCTTTTTTCGCAGAGCAATATTAGCGCAGCAATTGAGAGAGGCGATTCGATCGATGAAATTAGAAACTGGATGGAGATCGAACTTTCACAATTTCTTCCCGCCCAGAACATCGCTCATATCGCTTTTGGAAGTCCAATTTGGTATCTTCAAAAAGCTGTATAGAAGTTTACCATATCCCTGACTGGATTCATCTTTTCATCCCTTATTCTGCTTTATACCAACTTTGGCCGCATAGCCGGGAAGAGCACGACATCGCGGATGGACTCTTCGCCTGTCATAATCATGGTGAGACGGTCGATGCCAAAACCAAGACCGGTGGTGGCCGCTGCTATGGCGGCGGTGGACGGGGGAGATAAAAGTATTATTTTTAGTCAAAAAAACCGCTCGATGTGAGCGGTTTTTTTTATAAATTCTTTTTTAAAGAAGAATCGCTTACTTTGAACTTACGCCAGATAAGAATGGGTTGACTAAGCGCGACTAACAGGAAACAGAAAAATTATCCATATTCTAATGTCCGATGAAACGGCGAGACCTTATTAAGCACCTTGAATCTCAAGGCTGCGAATTCCGCCGTGAAGGTGGCGATCATACAAGATATGTTAATTGGAAATTGAAGAAATCATCGTCCATTCCACGGCACACCGAAATCAAAGAGATGCTGGTGAAGAAAATTTGTAAGGACTTAGGAATTCCGCTCCCGAAATAAGTTAAGCAGCAATCGAGAATGGAATGTGTTCGCGAATGACCTCAGCACCGTTGATTTCCATTTCCGCAAATTCCCGGTTTGCTTCGAATGCCATCTCAATCGCCTCGATAAGATTGTGGCGTGCTTCTTCCAGCGTCTCGCCTTGCGTGTTCGCGCCGGGCAATTCCTCAACAAATGCGATATAGCCACCTTCCGGTGCTTTTTGATATATTGCTGTTAGCTCCATATTCGTAAGCATGTATTACAGCAAAAGGAATATTAAAGTTTTCCATGTCTAAAAACCCGATCACATCGTGACCGGGTTTTTATATTGCTCAGACAAACTTCCCAGCATTGTAATCATCGAACGCCTGGAAGACTTCCTCGCGCTCGTTCATTACGAATGGTCCATAGCGAGCGACCGGTTCACCTATCGGTTTGCCGCCGAGTACAAGTAGTTCTGTCTGGCTGTCCGACGCATTGGAAAATTCGACTCGATCTCCATCGGAGAGAATGCCTAACTCACCCTCTTTCACACGTTCATCGTTTCCGATCATAACAGATCCATGAAATACATAGAGCATGGCGTTTATATCTTTTGGCACATCGAGTGTGACACGCCCGCCGGGTTGTAGTATGTAATGCAGATAAAGGACGGGCCACGTTGTTTTCACCGGCCCTACAGCGCCCTCGGCATTGCCACCCAAAACTTTTACGGTATAACCGCGTTCGGAGTTTTCGATCGTTGGAATCTGCGCCGAAGTGATACGCTGCGATTTTGGCTCGATCCATTTTTTCGATTTGGGAAGATTGACCCAAATTTGGAAGCCATGCATGTGCGGAAATTTTGAATCCGGCGGAGGTCCACCGCCATGTACGATGCCTCGCCCCGCAGTCGTCCATTCGACATCGCCAGCCTGGAAAATATCTTTGAAGCCAGTCGAGTCGTGACTTTCCATATCGCCTTCCAGGATATAAGTCAATGTTTCGAATCCGCGATGCGGATGGTCCGAAAGCCCGCTTTCCTGGCCAGGCTTGCGCTCGATGGGGCCAGCCTCATCGAGCAATAGGAATGGATCGACGTGATCGATGGCACGAGTTGGGAATGGCCGACGCACGGTGAAGCCGCCGCCTTCAATCGTGAGTTGCCCTTCGATAAGCCGTTCTAAAGTACGTAGTTTTGGTGCTGCCGCTGTTTCAATCATTTTTATAACTCCTTTTCGGCTAATTACGAAGAATAAAAATACTTGTTTCAACAAGCAAGTGGGCCAATTCTTGCCATGATTAAAAATGTCTGCATCGGCCAACTTTGCCGGATTTATCTTCTCATCCCTCTATCCTGAATTAAACCACCTTTGGCCGCATAGCCGGGAAGAGCACGACATCGCGGATGGACTCTTCGCCTGTCATAATCATGGTGAGCCGGTCAATGCCAAAACCAAGACCCGCGGTGGGAGGCATACCGGTTTCGAGCGCGCGCAGGTAATCTTCATCGAGCACCATTGCTTCCTCGTCGCCTTTCGTGCGCAATCGCGCTTGTTCTTCGAACCGGGCACGCTGGTCGAGCGGGTCGTTCAATTCGCTGAATGCATTCGCTAATTCCTGTCCATTGACATAGAGTTCGAAGCGTTCGACTAAGCCAGGTTTCGAACGATGTGCTTTTGCAAGCGGTGACATCGAGAGCGGATAATCGGTAATGAATGTAGGTTGAATGAGATGGTGCTCGACCTTCGCAGAAAAAATCTCATCGATAATCTTTCCCGCTCCCGATCCTGGCTCGATTTCGATCCCCAAGTGCTTTGCAGTGATACTCAGCTCGTCCTCGTTCATGGTGCTAACGTCAATGTCCGTAAACTCCTTGATGGAATCGAACATGGAAAGCCTTCGAAACGGAGGAGCAAAATCGAGATGCGTGCCGTCCGAAGCAGGAATACCAGTTCCTCCTCTGACTTCACTCGCAATCTCTCGGATCATCTCTTCTGTAAAAGCCATCATCCATTCGTAATCTTTATACGCAATGTAGATTTCGGCCATTGTAAATTCGGGGCTATGGTTTTTGTCCATACCCTCGTTGCGAAAATCTTTCGCAATCTCATACACACCTTCCGCAAGCCCGCCGACAATCAATCGCTTCAGGTATAGCTCATCGGCGATACGAAGAAACAGATCGAAATCGAGCGCGTTGTGATGCGTGACAAATGGTCGGGCATACGCGCCACCGTAGATGGGCTGAAGAATAGGTGTCTCGACTTCGAGATACCCGCGCGCATCGAAAAATCGGCGAATGGTAGAAATGATTTTCGAGCGCGTGCGAAATGTCCTGCGAATATCGGAATTCACGGCAAGATCGACATAACGCTGGCGATACCGAAGCTCCTTGTCCGAGAACGCATCGTGGACAGTCTTCTCGCCGGTCACCTCATCGACCTCTTCCTTCACGACGGGCAACGGACGAAGTGCCTTCGCAAGAATCTCGAATGAGGCGACATGCAGCGTTACTTCACCCGTTCGCGTTCGAAAAATATAGCCATTCGCACCGATAATATCGCCAAGATCGAGATAGCGCAGCAGTTCGTACCGCTCGCCGAGATCGTTCGTTTTAAAATAAAACTGAATTTTCCCAACTTCATCCTGAATATGAATGAACGATGCCTTCCCCATCCGGCGAATGGCCATGATACGGCCAGCAAGCGAGGCGGTCGGGTGTGCGTCCGGCGTGCTTTCGTCGAAGAGGGCAATTGCTTCGTCCGAGAAGCGCGTGCGCTCGAAGGAATAGGCATACGGCTCGACACCCAGCGCGCGCAAGGCTTCGAGTGAGTGACGGCGCTCACGTTCCTGATCGGTCAGCGCGTCGGGACGCTGCGCGTCCTCGATTTGATGCAACGCGTCTTTAATCTCTTCCGGATGTTCGGTTGGGGGTGTATGAATGGTCATGGAATGCAAAAATACGAATCATTTCCCTCCCGAGCTTGGCGTGAGCGAGGGAAAGCGATATACGACATGATATTGACGCGTTAAAAATGATCCGATTTGCCGCAATAATTCGCGCAAATCACGGAGGTCCTCCGCGACATAAAATTCTCCTTTGGCATTGCGGGCAAGCCAGCGCAGGCGTTCGTCTACTTCCGTTCTGAAGTTGATGGCAAAAAGACGGACATGCGCAGTCGAAACGAGTTCGTTCAGCATTTCGATGCTCGCACGGCTGGCATTGTCCTCACCATCTGTGACGACAAGGATAACATCATCGTGGACAATGCTGTCTCCCAACCGGCGGTCATCGATATTGGTGATTACCGTTGCAATAGCATCGTACAGCGGGGTATATTGCGATCGAATCGTATCGAAAAAATGCCAGAATGCGCTAACAGCTTTCGCGCTATCACGAAAGCCGCTTTGCGCGATAAAGACAGACGCTCGCTTTGTGTAAATATGCGATTCCGATCGCGCGGTATTATCGAATGTCACAGCCTGAAATACCACGCCGCCTGGCAGCACCGCGAGAATACTATCGCACATTCGGGTGAGCGAATCGTACGCATGGAACATCGAACCAGAATTATCGAGCATGAAACTGAGCGCGAGATGGCTGGAAAACCGGCTGCCGATCGAATCGACAGAAATTACGTTCGCAAACTGTTCACCATCGGTGACATGCAGATCGGCGGTATCGAGCTTCTTTGCCGATGGAGACTGGCCATCGAGAGTGATCCATGCCTCGTTCCAATTCGCACTATCGACTCGAAGCAATCCGCTCGCAGGTTTGATAAGTGTGATCGATATGGGCTGGGCGTGAAGAGATAGTGGATAGAGAAACGTGAATAGTAAAACAACGCCAGTAGCCAACCATTTTCCTCTTTTCATCTTACACGTTATATTACCATTACCCTACTATTTCTCTATTCACTATCTAATATCCGTTATTAACTATCCACTATCCGTTATCCAACGCTACTTCAGCCATCCCACTGGATTTTGCTTGGTCTTACCTTTCCAGACTTCGAAATGCAGCACGGGACCACTCTCTTCGTTCGCACCGATTTTTCCTAATTGCTGACCGGCTCGAACATGCATTCCGGTCGATACACTGGCACTCGCGAGATCGGCATAAACGGTATGCAGGCCGCCCGCGTGTTTCAGCACAACGATCGTCCCATAACTGGGCAGCGATGAGACCAGCGAGACTTCGCCCTCCGCCGCCGCCACGGCAGAAGCGCCCTGCCGAGCATCGATATCGATGCCCAGGTTCATAGTCACGGTATTTAGCTCGGAGTTTCGGTGCTCTCCAAAACCCTGCTCGATATGGTGCGAAGCACAGGGCCACGAGAGCGAGTGCGGACCATACGCATGGCCTGTAGGTTCATCGCTCTCAAATTCCGGTTCGTTCGTGCGCGGATTTGACGAATTGGTGTGCCTTCGGACCGAGCGGTGCCCGGTTTCCTTGGTAACCAGGTTTGCTATAATATTTTCCAATCGCTTTTCGCTCGCCATGCGGTCGGCAAGGAGCTTGCGGAGTCGCTCCTTGTTTTGTTCGATCTGCACGATCTGCCGGGCTTCTTCCGCTTTTTTTGTTTCGAGCGCAGAGGCTTCCGTTGTGTGTGCTCCTATCGCTTGTTCGTTCGCATGAAGTGTGCTTGCGATCTGGCTGCTCGATGCACTGAGTCCCGTCTTCATTGAGTCGAGCCGGTCACGGTTCATTGCATGGGCTGCTCCAATCGCGTGAGCGTAATAGCTCATTCGTAAATGCTCTTCTTGTTTTTCCGGTTCGAATGGATAGAATTCAGCAGGAATGGTATCGAGCGCCCGATGTGTGTAAAGATATTGGCTGCTCTTGGCATACGATTGCTTCAGCGACTGCAGCGAACTTGCAGTCTCCCGAAGCGATTCATCGACTTCCGACTTCCGCTCCTGCAGCGATTCGACTTTATCTTCAAGCTGAGAGATCATTGCCTGAAGTTGGACAGTTCGGCGATTATAAGCAGTCAAATTTTTTCGAGAATGCTGCTCCATTTTTTCATGCTGACGAAGTTCAGCCTGATAGCTGGCAATTTCTTTTTTCAATCGCGCAAGTTCTTGCTCTTTTCCCAACCGTTCTTTTTGGACCCGATTCGAAGTTCCTTTGGGCGGACTTTTTTTCGGATGATGGCGCGCGATACCCTCCTGAAAGAAACCTATCAGGGCTACGCATAAAATTGCTGTTTTAAACCTGCGCCTTTTAAAGGGGCGCTGTGTAACCTTCCGCAACCTTAGTTGTTATTTAATGTGGGCCATGTTCGTGACATGGTTTCATGACATCATCCCTTTGCAACCAAATCATAACATAAAACGCTCATTTCGGGCGATGTTGTGTCCAACGAATCACCGGAAATTTTTATTTACTTCCTGTTTTTCGGGAAGGAAAAATTTCTATGTCCCGATTGCAGCGATCGCGCTGCTCTTCGTTTTTAACAATTCCTTTGCATTGCAACCCGATACCTGGAAGCTCGTTCATCGGTTCGAGCGTTCGATCGGCTGCGGATTTTTTTTCGATAAGGACCACGGGCTGATCGGTTCCGGCGTGCGGCCAGCTGAATATCAAGACCCAAACGGGCTTTTTCACGTAGTCCCCGGCGATACCGTTGCGATCTATAAAACGACCGACGGTGGCGTGACCTGGACAACTTCGCAAGTCCCCGTCAGCCTACCGGGTGCGGTAACGTCGA
>DASZLH010000243.1:0-2546 GCA_035552495.1 Kapaibacterium sp. (SeqCode)
TGGGAATTTGCGAACGAATATACGTGCTCGATTACGGCCACAAAATCGCGGAAGGAACGCCGCAGGAAATCAGACACAATCCGAAAGTAATCGAAGCGTATCTCGGAGAAACGCCGGAATAGGAACGTTAGCACATTCGCACGATACTATGCTTGAAATCGATGACCTGCACGTTTCTTACGGCCAGATCAAGGCGCTAAAAGGGATCTCGCTCTCGGTACCGGATGGTGCGATCGTTACGCTCATCGGTGGAAATGGCGCGGGCAAAACGACACTGTTGCGAACAATCTCCGGTCTGCACCGAGCGAAGAGCGGGACGATCTGCTGGAACGGCGAAACCATTGCCCACCGCGCACCGCACGATGTCGTCAAGCTTGGCCTTGCGCACGCGCCCGAAGGCCGTATGATTTTTGCGAATCTTACGGTCCAGGAAAATTTGCGCATGGGCGCCTATCTTCGAAAAGATCCGGACGGCATCAAGCACGATCTCGATTATGTCTTCACGATATTTCCGCGATTGAAGGAGCGGTTGTGGCAGCCCGGCGGCACGCTTTCCGGCGGCGAACAGCAAATGCTCGCTATTGCGCGGGCGCTCATGTCCAAACCGAAAATGCTGTTGCTCGATGAGCCGTCGCTTGGCATTGCACCGATACTCGTGCGTACTATTTTCGAAAAAATTGTCGAGATCAATCGCGAACTTGGCGTAGCCGTACTGCTCGTCGAACAAAATGCAAATCTCGCGCTCGCTATCGCGCATACCGGGTATGTAATCGAGACGGGAAAGATCGTGCTATCCGGCACGGCCAGCGAACTCGCGCAGAACGAAGAAGTGCAGCACGCATATTTAGGTACCGCATAATGCCCGTCGGCCATTATAGTAACGAGTCGTTTCAGAACTTCCTCGCGTATGCCGGAGTCTATTGGCCACGCATCGTGGCGGCGATAGTCGCTGGCGGCTTGATCGGCGCGGAAAATCAGATTTACGGAAAGTCGGCCGGGCTTCGCACGAGCTTGCTCGTAACGCTCGCCTGTTGTGTCATCACAATCGTCTCGATTGAAACAGCCTATATTCTGAATGGGTCGCCCGACCGCATTACCGCGCAAATCATTACCGGCATCGGATTTATCGGCGGCGGAGTCATTTTACGTCAGCGCGGACAAATCCATGGCATTACCACGGCGGCTTCTATTTTCGTTAGCGCCGGAATTGGGATCGTCGCCGGCACCGGATATATTTTCAGCGCCATTGCCGTTGCCATCGTTGCCTTTATTATTCTTTTATTGCTCCGTCCCATCGATTATTTTATCGACCATTATCCTCCCTTTCTTCGCCTTCGAGAAATTGATCGCATGGAGAGTTTCGTGCGCCGCCGCTCCAAACCCATTGTGGCAGTGCCAAAGGAGATTACGCCGGAAGAATAATAACCATACCAATGATAGTTTGCGGCCTTAACACTGGGGAAGGTAAGCTGTAGCTCAGGTTATTCTGTTTTGGCACGAAGCATTGGTCAAACCGGTTAAAGAACTCATGCAAACATACTCAGTGGAAGCTGCAAAAGCCAACTTTATATCCTTGTTACACCGAGCGGCGCGGGGCGAGGAAGTCCTGATAACGGAAAAAGAAAAGCCAATCGCGAAACTGGGCCCACCGACGGTTACGGAAAGTTATCGAGAGCGCGTTCGCGCGCTTCGCGGATCGGCCCCAGGAATCGATACGACGGTAGATCGTGATGAAGAAGATCGCGTATGAATGTTGTCGATTCATCCGCGTGGCTCGAATATATTGGAGGTAGTCCATTAGCATCGGTATTCGCTCCTGCAATTGAAGATGGCGAGCATTTGGTTGTACCGTCGATCGCAATTTATGAAGTGAATAAGAAGCTGCTCGTTGAACGCCGGCTTAAAGTGGCAGAAGATGCGATGAAACTGATGCAGGAAGGAAAAGTTATTTCTCTCGACCCGTCGCTTGCAATGGAAGCTTCCCAGCAAGCCATTTCAAACAAGCTCCCACTTGCAGACAGCGTCATTTATGCTACTGCCATGCTGTTCGGTGCAACGATTTGGACGACCGATAAGCACTTCAAAGGGCTACCAAATGTTGAGTATCGAGAGAAAGTATGAATCGAACCAGAACAGGCAAAGTATTATGAGACGAATCACTATTCTCCTTTTGCTTTTCGGTGCTTCGGGTTGCTCCTATCACGGAGAGCTTGCCCGCGTAAGCCAAAGTAAAAGTTACTCGCGGTCCAATCCGATGACGGTCCTGATGCTGCCCTGCGCAGTCGAGTGTGACCCCGATTTAAAATCGATCATCGTGACATCCGATCGGCCTTCGGCCGCGCTACTCTCGATAGGATGTTCCGTGATCGATGATGAATTGGCTGCCAATAAAGCAAAAGAGTTAGGCATCGCCCTGACGCCGAATATGAGCGCGGCAGACGTGCAGAGGCTTGCAACGTCACTGGGCGCGCAGTCAATTTTTATGAGTACGGTCGGGTATTCCTATGTGCCGCCCACGAGCGGAACAACTCCGGCTTCCATTCTCG
>DASZLH010000244.1:0-13750 GCA_035552495.1 Kapaibacterium sp. (SeqCode)
AGGGGAGGGCGCTTGCTCGACGAGCTTCGCGAGATCGACTTCGCCGTTAGCAGCGACAGGAGCAGCCTTCTTGCGTCCACGTCCGCCGCGCGGTCCGCGCGGAGCTTCGCCTTCATCGCGGCGTTTCTGCATCTCTTCGAGCGTCTCTTTCGGGATCGGATGTTTGGCGTTGAATTCTTCGAGCGCCTGCCGGTCCTGCGATTTCAGCCATTCGGTTGCGGAGAGCACAACCTTCTTGTTCTCGGCATCGAACTCGATAACGCGTAGGTTCAGCGTGTCGTCGATATGGAACGAGTCGGAGATGCGCTTGATGGGGAAGAACGCAAGCTGCGAGATCGGCACGAAGCCATCGACGCCCATCGGCAGTTCGACGATCACACCCTTCTCGATAATGCGGACGATCTTGCCCTCGGTGTCCTTGCCTTCGCCAAAGAGTGTTTCGAGATTATCCCACGGGTTATCGAGCACTTGCTTATGACCGAGCGAGATGCGCCGGTTTTCGAGATCGATTCCGAGGATCATCACGTCGAGCTCCTGTCCTTTGCGAAGGACTTCGCCTGGGTGACGTACTTTCTTCGTCCACGAAAGATCGCTGATGTGCACGAGCCCATCGACGCCCGGTTCGAGTTCGATGAACGCGCCGAAGTTCGTCAGGTTGCGCACCACGCCTCGGTGCTTCGAACCCATCGGATATTTTTCAAGGAAAAGCGTCCACGGATCGGGCTCCAACTGCTTGAGGCCAAGCGAAATTTTCTTCGAGTCCTGATCGATGTTGAGAATGACAGCTTCGATCTCCTGACCCATCGACATAAGCTGCGAGGGGTGCTTGACATGCTGCGTCCACGACATTTCGGAGACGTGAATAAGCCCTTCAATGCCTTTCTCCAATTCGATAAACGAGCCATAGTCGGTCATGGAAACGACCTTGCCTTTGACACGCTGCCCGACCTGATACCGTTCGGCGATCTCGGCCCACGGATGCGGTGTAAGCTGCTTCATGCCGAGCGAGATACGCTTCTTGTTCTCGTCGTAATCGAGCACGACAACGGTGACCGTCTGATCGAGCTTGATAACTTCGCTCGGATGCGAAATGCGGCCCCACGAAAGATCGGTAATATGCACCAATCCATCGACGCCGCCCAGATCGACGAATGCACCGAAATCGGCCATAGCCTTGACGGTCCCTTCGAGCACCTGACCGCGTTCGAGCTTCTCGACGATTTCCTTGCGCTGGTCCTGCAAATGCTCTTCGAGCAGGACTTTGTGCGATACGACGACATTCTCGTTCGCGTAATTGATCTTCACCACGCGCACATCGAGTGTCTTGCCAATAAAATTATCGAAATCGCGGACGGGCTTGACGTCGATCTGCGAACCGGGCAGGAACGACTCGATGCCAAGCACATCGACGACCATACCGCCCTTGATGCGGCGCAAACATTTGGCCTGCAGCACTTCGCCGGTCTTTTGCGCATCGACGACGCGCTGCCAGGTACGGGTAAACTCGGCGCGCTTGCGCGAAAGAATGAGCCGGCCCTCTTTGTCTTCCATCGTTTCGAGGAAGACTTCAATCTCATCGCCGATCTTGATATCGGGCGTTTGGTTGAACTCACTGCGGCCAATGACGCCTTCGGACTTGAATCCAATATCGACCGTTACTTCACTCGAATTGATACCGACAATGTGCCCTTTTATAATTTCACCAACGGTGAGCGTCGTGAGGGCAGCTCCATAGAGCTTTTCCAACTCGGACCGATCTTCTTTAGAATATCCTCCGCCCAGTTTAATATTGGGATCGATGATCGTGAGGTTCGCGCGGTTGCTCTTGAAATCTTTTACGCGCGTGCCATTCGACGGTTTGATATCGACCGCGCCCTTCGAGGCAATGGGGTTGGCGGCAGTGTCCGTGGCTCGGACGGGTTGCGCGCCCGTTGTCGTGCCATCGGGCAAAGAGGGCTGCCCAGTAGGGGCATTATGTTCGAGAACTTCTGCATTGTGGGTCGCGGGTTCCGGGGAGCGTGCGCTTCGTTCGCCGTTTCCAGAATGCTCGCCGTTGCTGCCATGATCGAGAAGGGTTGGTTCTTCGATCGTTGCGGTATCTGTTGTATTTGGATTTTCTAAAGTATCAGTCATGTAAAAGGTTAACTCCCGGGCTCAATAATGTTGAACGAACGGCCTTCTGCATCGCCCGTAAGATGCCATAGACTGCCGATGAATTGAAATAATAGACCCCTTTTCAGGGCGCGCTAAAACGATTTGTATATATAAGAAGTGCCCTGAATAGAACCACAATTACACAATGGCGAGATATATTTGAATTATGAGAGGGGAAGAGCTCGATGCGAGGTTTAGTGACGCCTCATTTTATCGATATGGTACACATCTTGACCATTAACATAAAGTGAGCAGGGAATAAGACACTTTAGCTTTATTTTAATATTATTTACGCAAAAGGCATGTAAGTTATTTGAGACTGTATAGTTGGCCGATTAACATAAAGTAATAGATTAGCATAATTCAATGAAAAAGGCACAGATCAGGGCAGCACTTCTTCTCCTTGGAGCAGGGATAATTTCCATACTTACGGTAAGTCCCTCTCAAGCTCAGTATTTTCAATCTTCGCCGGGCCACATACAACGGCAGGTGGTGCGGTCGAGCGGACTCGATTCGCTGATTGTCGAGCGGGCAACGCCGTTCGATCTTCCAACATTGCCAGATTCTGCTAAATTTATGTATCACGAACCGATGCCAGACAGCGTCATGCCGCGCAGCGCGATCGTGATTGGCGAGGTAACGATGCAATTCGAAGACCCCGATGAATTAGTCCAGCGACTGGAAAAATATGCACGAAAGGTAGGGGCCGACTGGATCGTATCATTCCAGGAGCCACATGCAGTACTCACGAAAGACAAAATGAAAGTCTATCGCTCGACCGCATTGTTGCTGCACGTACTCGACCCACAGCTTATCAATCAGTCCGATATTTCCTACTCGTATTACGAGCAGAACCATCTTCAAAACTATGCGTCGCTCAGCAACTGGTTCCAATTGTATGGTCAGCATTTAGGTCTGAAGGAAGACCAGCCAGAACAACCGAAGCCATCGGAAGGTGATCGGAATAATCCGGATAAGTAAAAAAGCAGAACCTGGATTACGCGGATTTCTACAGATTTTCGGGATTGATTTTTAGGATTATTCTAATCCCGAAAATCAATCCATTTTTCAATCTGCTATAATCCGCGTAATCCAGGTTCTGTATTTTGTCGGGGCGAGAGGATTCGAACCTCCGACCCCCTGGTCCCGAACCAGGTGCTCTACCAGGCTGAGCCACGCCCCGATCACGCTCTCATCAGCAACCATTTGCCATTTCGGAGAGCGGGCCTATAACCTCATCGCTTGTGCCTTAGTTCAAAAGTAACACGTAAAGAGTAAAGGGTAGGGTAAAGTGTAAAAGAATACCATGCAGCTAACCTGTGCTGAGAATCGAATTATTGAAACATCTCAATCCACTGCTTCGCACAAAAAAGAGATCTGGCAAAAAAAAAGCGCTTCGGCGTCATCGCGTGTGGTGAGAGAAATTGGTCCTCCCTTTTGTGAAACACCGCGAGACCTCCGAAGCGCCCCTCTCGTTCAATATGCTCCTATGGTCAGTAGGAGCAACTTGGGTAGCTTCGATCCGTCCGCCTTTGGAATAGCTCCGAAGATTGGACGGTCAGGCTAAAATTTTCAGTTGTCAAGTGGTGCGGTCGATGAAAAAAGAATCATCAATGCACACCGGGGATAACAGCCTCTAAAACTCGGATGGTTTCCCGTGCAGGGGTCTTCTCCTCAAAGTAATTCAAAATTAATCAATTTAGGACCGAAATGCAAGTACTTTTGGGATATTTCTTTAAAAGTTCGATAATTTCTCCAAACTTCGACTAAATATTACATTCATGGACCCATTGAATTGATTTTTCACCCCTTTCTACCACGCCAAAGCGAAATATAGACGAAATGGGTGGAAGCTCCTATGCGAATATAATACGAAAATTTCGCGGGCACATAAAAAGCATTTGCAAAAGCATTTTCCAAAATAATCCGAGGGGCATGGAAATCAGCTTCGGCTTCATAGCATTTTCGAGTTCATGCTCTAAAAAAGATTTTCACTGTTGAAAATAGAGCGCATTTGAAGATTAGAAATGCGAGCGGAACATCGTAAAAATTTAGCGTAAGAGAAGCCAGCGTAAGAACATCACGGGCAAACAAACTTTTTTCGCAGGTTTTACGTCATGAGTGCGACTTTTCGCCCCAGATATTTTTGATAAGAAACTCGAAGCAGAAAGATAGTAGGAGATGAATTCAATACTTGAGAACTCAGAGCATTTTGTCCAACGTCATATCGGACCTGACCTTCACGACCAGAAAAAAATGCTGGAGATTACCGGCATTCCTTCGATGGAAGAGCTGATCGGCCGGACGATCCCAAAGAGCATTCGTTTGAAAAAGCCGCTCGAACTTCCGGCGGCGCTATCGGAGCAGGAATTTCTCGAGCACCTAAAAAAAATTGCTTCGAAGAATAAAGTATTCAAGTCGTATATCGGCATGGGATATTACGATACAATCCTGCCGACTGTCATTTTACGAAATGTACTGGAAAATCCGGGGTGGTATACACAGTACACGCCGTATCAGGCTGAGATCTCACAGGGCCGTTTGGAATCGCTGCTGAATTTCCAGACGATGGTCGTCGATCTGACTGGCCTTCCGATCGCGAACGCATCGCTACTCGACGAAGCGACCGCCACTGCGGAAGCGATGCACCTTATGCATGCGGTACATAAAAAAGTGGACGACCGCTCGTCTGGTGATGCGAAGACGCTCTTCGTTTCCGAAAATATTTTTCCGCAAACGCTCGATGTCCTGCGCACCCGCGCCGAAGCACTCGGCGTATCCGTATTGGTGGGTGATCACGAAACGCTCGAATGGAATGACGATATTTTTGGGGCGGTCGTGCAGTATCCGGCTGGAGATGGCGTAATTTACGATTACCGGAAATTCTGCGATGAGGCGCACCAACATGGCGCGCTCGTTGCGGTCGCGTGCGATCTAATGGCCCTCGCATTGCTTACACCACCCGGAGAGTTCGGCGCGGACATCGCAATCGGTTCATCACAACGCTTTGGCGTTCCGATGGGATATGGCGGCCCACATGCGGCTTTCTTTGCTACACGCGATGAATTCAAGCGTGCCATGCCGGGGCGTATCATTGGCCTTTCGATCGATGCGCAGGGTAATCCTGCGTATCGCATGGCTTTGCAAACACGCGAGCAGCATATTCGCCGCGATAAAGCGACGAGCAATATCTGCACGGCGCAGGCACTGCTCGCGAATATCTCCGCAATGTATGCTGTCTATCACGGACCGAAGGGGCTTCACTCGATTGCCGAGCGTATCCACGCGCTGACAGACCTTTTGGCGCATGACTTGAAAAACATTGGCTATGCCAATTCGAACGAACAGTATTTCGATACGCTGAAAGTCGAAATTAATAGCGTTGCGACGCTCGAAGCAATTCGCCGCGCGTCCGCACAAGCCGGAATGAACTTCCGCTATTTCGCCGAACGCGCCATCGGCATTTCGCTAGACGAAACGACGACAATGGAAGATGTGAAAGCAATTGTCCATGTCTTCCATCAGAGTGTATCTTCGAAAAATGGCAAATCTTCTGCTAAAAATCAGTCCTATAAGGCTGATGCGTCCTACCCAAGTCCTTTCGCAAGAAGCACTTCGTATCTCACGCATCCGACATTTAACAAGCACCACTCGGAGACGGAGATGCTGCGCTATTTGAAGCTGCTCGAGAATAAAGATTTCTCACTTGCGCACGGGATGATCCCGCTCGGCTCCTGCACGATGAAGCTCAATGCGACAACGGAAATGATCCCGGTAACCTGGCCGGAGTTTGGACGCGTGCATCCCTTTGCTCCGCTCGATCAGGCCGAAGGTTATCTTGAGATGTTTCGCGCGCTCGAATCGGCGCTAAAAGAGATCACTGGATTTCCGGCGATCTCACTCCAGCCCAATGCCGGCGCGCAGGGTGAGTACGCCGGCCTGCTCGTCATTCGTGAGTATCTCAAAAGCCGCAGAGAATTGCACCGGGATGTGGTCGTAATTCCGGCTTCCGCACACGGCACTAATCCCGCAAGCGCCGTTATGGCTGGAATGCGCGTTGTGGTGGTGAAGACCGATGAGCGCGGTAATATCGACGTGGACGATTTGAAATCCAAAGTCGCCGAGCATGAAGCGAATCTTGCAGCACTAATGGTAACGTATCCTTCGACGCACGGAGTGTTCGAAGAGAGCATTCGTGAAATTTGCGAGATCATTCATAAGGCGGGCGGGCAAGTCTATATGGACGGTGCAAACATGAATGCGCAGGTCGGACTGACAAGTCCCGCAGCGATTGGTGCCGATGTGTGCCATTTGAATTTGCATAAAACATTCTGCATACCGCATGGCGGTGGCGGCCCGGGCATGGGTCCGATCGGCGTGGCCGCGCATCTCGCGCCGTTTCTTCCGGGACATTCGGTCATCCCAACGGGTGGCGACCGCGCCATAGGCGCAGTGAGCGCCGCACCCTGGGGAAGTGCATCGATCCTCGTTATTTCGTATGCCTATATCGCCATGATGGGAGCAGACGGCCTGACAGAAGCGTCGAAAGTCGCGATCCTGAATGCGAATTATATCAAGGCTCGTCTTGAAAAGTTTTTCCCGGTCTTGTATCAGGGAACGCATGGGACCGTCGCGCACGAAATGATACTCGATATGCGAAAATTCAAACCGCTCGGCATCGACGTGGAGGATATTGCCAAGCGGCTAATGGACTATGGCTTTCATGCGCCAACGCTCTCGTTTCCGGTGGCTGGTACGCTAATGGTCGAGCCGACGGAAAGCGAGCCAATCGAAGAACTCGATAAGTTCTGCGATGCCATGATCGCGATTCGAAACGAAATCGATGAAGTTGCAACCGGAGCAGCCGATAAGGCCGATAATGTACTCAAGAATGCTCCGCATACCGCTATGACGGTGATTGCGGATAATTGGCAGCATTCCTATGGCCGCGAGAAGGCCGCATATCCCATCGAAGGACTGCGTCAGAATAAATTCTGGCCGAGCATTGGGCGCGTCAATAATGCGTATGGCGACCGCCAGCTTATTTGTACCTGTCCGCCGATCGAAGCCTACGAACATGCGACCTCACTCGAAACGCAGGCGGAACTGGTCTAAAAGATGGTGATGCGAAGCGAGTAACGAACAACCTTTCGTTACTCGTTTTTTATTTCATCGCTCCATGATGAGCCAAAATCCAAATCCCGCGAAGATCACCGGAAAAAAGAAATCGTAGAACTGGACGAGGGCGAGGAGAAATCGCTCCGGAGTGATATTGAACTGGACGAGTAACGCCGCAAGTACAATCGCAGCGGATAGCGCGAAGCCAATGCGCTGCGGATTCCCTCGAAAATTTACGAGAGTAAAATATAGCAGCGATAACCCGCCAATGAGATAGGCGACCTCGAACCGGCCGCCAAGCGAAAGCTGTACGCGAAAGATTGCCGTTGAAAAATCAAGGATGCCAAGAAAAAAGATCGCGGCTCCGGCCAGGAGCCAAAGCCGGTTATTGTCCGAACTGTATTTCAGTCCGCGAACGGCAAAGATCATCCCTGCCGCCACGAGCACAGCACCGCGAAAGAACGACTCATTGAAAAAGAATAATCGAAGCTCGGTCGAGACACGGATCACCGCGAGAAAAATAAAAAGAATTCCGATTGCAAAACGAGTCCCTTGGGATAACGGCCGGCGCGCGGGACTATTTGTGCCCGGTTCGCTGTGAATGCGCTGCATGTTACTGCCGCGGCGCATCGTCCAAAACACGATTAGGTAAATAATCCCGACCAGTCCGAACGTCAGAATATTGAGCAGGATAAGGAGGACTCGTATATATGCGGCGTCGATTCCTATGACGCGCGCAATGCCGGAGGCGATCCCGCCGATTGCTTTCGTCGGTCCTCCATCGAGTGTAAATTGGTCCATTCGTTTGGACTGCAATTGGAGGGGGGGCGGCGCGGCGCGTTCGGCGATAAAAAAAGTAACGGCCAGACTCAGATAAAACAGCGCCGCGCCGTGACGAGAAATAGAAGTATAAATACCGGAAAGAATAGGGTGCGAGTAATAAAAGTCCGATCCCTCGACGCGCGGAAGTTCCAATGCGAATCCCAACAGTAGCAAGCCCAGCGCGAGCAGTTGCGGCGGCACGCGATGCCGAAGGTTACCGATTGATATTCGTTTAAGCAGCAGATGCGCGAGTGAACGAAACCGGTCCCGACGATCCGAATGTGCGGAGGGATTCGCAAGGCGCAATTCCGAAAGTACCGATCCTTCGGCGGGCATCGAGATCGCGAGACACAGATATAACAGCAGAACGACTGGCGAAGCCAGAAATGCGGTGAAGAATACCAGACGCAGCAGACTAACCGGAATTTGGTAATGTTCCGAAAGGCCGCGGAGCACGCCGGTAATCACTCTTCCGTTATATGGACGTAGAAGGTTCAGCACGAATAATTTCTCGTTCGGTGATGATACAATCGAGTGGCTCGTCGTGGGGGAGTATCGGAATATGTGCAACTTCCTGTGTGCTGAACGCAAGGCCGATTCGTAAAACAGCCCGTGGAAGTCCGTGAAGGAAACGATCGTAAAAACCTTTACCGTATCCAAGCCGCGTGCCGGAGCGGTCGAACGCCGCTATCGGAACGATGACGGCGCCAAGCGCATCGAGTAACGAGGGTATGCGCTCCACGGGTTCTTCCAGTCCGAACGCGCCCTGGCGAAGTTCACTTAAGCCTTTAATTTCGGTATGGACAAGAAATTGGTTGCCGTCCAGTTCCTCTACCACGGGTACAACGATACGAACGCCGCACGCGAGAGTTTCTTCAATGAACGTCCGCGTTTCTACCTCGGACCGAAAACTGATATAGCAGTGCAGAAAAGTCAACGGGTCGCGAACTCCGGGGTCCGGGGTCCGGATTCCGGAAGGCACGTCAGTTTTTTCATACCCCGCTTCTATCTCAGATTTTAATCGATCGATAATTATTCGGCTGAAGTCTTTACGTTCAGAACTGGACATTCGGTCGCGCCGTGCAAGCGATTCGATTCGCAATTGCTGGCGAGTGTGTATAATATCGATCGAAGTTGTCTCGCTCATGGTGCAGCATGCGTTGAAGGTGTTCGCTGCAAAAATACGTGGCAATCAGTGAAGCACGACGAATCTTACAGTATGAGCTTCGCCCGCAACAGTAACAAGACGTAGATAATAGGGTCCGCTCGCAAGTTCATTTGCCGGGACTAAAACAACATTCATTCCTGCGGAAAGAGAAACGGGAATAACAGACAATCGCTCGCCAATGGGAGAGAATAATTCACAGGAACAAGAGGCATCCGTTCTGGAGTCGATCTGCAATTGGATAGATGAATTCTGAATGGGATCGTCCCGCAATGAAATTGATTGAATGATCGGCGAGCCGTTTAGCAGTTGCTGAATGAGATCGCTGCCACATGCCGTCAGTGCAGGGACGCTGGAATTGCCGGGGCTCCATACTAAACATCCCGCTACTTCCGGCGCATCGGCTGTTACGGTCACGTCCGTCGAATCGATTTTAGAAACAAATCGCTGCAATGCAAAAGTAACAAGCGAATCGCCGGCATCGAGTGAAATGAGCGTCGGAGAAATGATGGTTATATCATAACCACCAGAAGAAGGTTGGATCGCAATCGAGTCATTCGAAAAATTCGCGGGAAGATGTATGGAAGCTCCGACGATCGCGGCGGTGTTAGTATCGTTCGAATGGAGATGCAGAGTAAGGATGTGCAGGCCAAGTGGCGTAATCGAACTTGCGCTTTGTGCCACAATTCCCGCGCGCGTCGTATCGACATTTATGGTATTCGCAAGGAGAATTCCGGTGTTCGAAGCAATTTGGTTGAGGAAAATAGTATCGGCGAGAATCTCCTGTTCGCCGCCATAAAACAAGAGCACGATCTTGCCAGAGGGGTTCGATGATGGCACATTAAAGGAGACCGGAAGCTGCAAGGTTTCACCGGCAGCAATACTCGCCGGCAACGGTAAGCCAGTCAATATGTGAACGCTCGTATCGCTTGCCGCGACGGATGAAAGTGTGTAACTGCGGACGCCGGTATCCTGAATCGGAATTGTAATATCAATGGTACTCATCACAGCGCACGCATAATTACTACTCTGGGTATCGGGCGCGATGAGCGGAATCCGAAGGACATTGACCGTGAAATTCGTTTGCGCGAAATCGGGATCGGCCGTCCGAGAAATAATTTGCAGCGCGCCGGAATGCGAAGAGTTTAGCGATGGGTTTGCATGGACCGTAAAATCGAGAGACTCACTGACATGCACTATAAATGGCGTAGATGGTGGATTAATGAGAGTGAAATCCCCAACGAGTGGAAGAATATCTTCGACAATAAGATCGACATTGCCGGTATTTGTCATGCGGACGGTCGTATCGTGAGATTCCCCGGCGTACATCGATCCGAAATCGACCGTCGAGGGGAGGAGAGTGAACGAACCCCACGTCACCGACCCCGTTAGACTGCACGTTGGAGTTGTAACTGTGTTTCCGAAAATACTAAGCACGCCATCTTTTTCGCCTAAGGGTTCCAGGCCATTGAACTGCACGATGATTGTGATCGAATCACCCGGTGCAATCTCAAATGGCGGAGTAAGTGTGGAATCACCCCAGCGGGCCTCGAATGCTATTTCGCTACTCGAATTACTTACTTCAATGCCGGTGATAATCGCGGTATCGGAGCCATCCGAGTACAGTTCGATCGTATCGTCCAACACACCGTTTGGGGCAATCAGACCGAAATCGATCGCAGCGATCGAGAGCGCGACACTCGCCGAAATGCCCGTTCCAACGCCCTTCATCGGAATGGCGATGGGTCCATTGGATGTCTGGATTCCGAGCAAAGCAGTTCGTGGCGCAATCGATCGCGGTCCAAATTCTATAATGATCGAAGTGGGAATACTCGCATGGGCAGTTAGGATAATGGGGAATGCGTTCGGCGTGATGATTTTGAAATCGCCCGCATCGGTACCCGAAATGGTAAGCGTGTCGATCTCAATATCAGCGTCCGAGGTGTCTGTGACCTGGATGGTTAGGTCTTTGGAGCCAGTGATCGATATACTTCCGAAATCGAGGCTCGATGAGTCAATGGTGATTCCCGGCACTGCATGTGCCGAAACGCTAAAAAATAATAACAGGGAAATAACAGGCAGGGACCGCGCTGCGAGTAATAATTTATTGTGACCACTCATTTGAACTTCCATGCTCTGTCTACTAAAGACACGAAAGCGGTCGAAAGTTACAAAAATATTAATTATGGCTAAAATAGCACGAAGATAAGCAGCCCATTAATGCCGGCCAGCGCCGGTCGGGCTCATCGTCGTGCCCTGAATCATAGCTTTATACCGGTCGTAATTACCGGAATTCGCCTGGGCGAATGTTTCCGGAGGCGTGCCGGCATTCTGGATATTGGCGCTCGCCGCGTCGATTCGGTCCTGATCGACGGGATGGGTCAGGAATAGCTGTTGAAATGCGCCGGGCTGCGAGGGTTGGGCCGCAAGCGATTTCTGAAGAAAGATTTTTACTCCGCCGGGCCACCACGGGTGCCCTGGAAGCTGATTGAGATCATCGAAGGAGCCCTGATCGGCTTCGCGTTCGTCATCGCGGCTGAATTTTAGTACCGTAAGTTGCGTGCCTAAGCCTGCTACAACTTGGGAGATAATTCCGCCATTACCACCAAAGGCCAGGGAGGTCAGCATTTCGAGTCCGTATTCCTGCGTCATGTTGCGCGTGGCGTGCCGGTGATCGGCGTGCGTCGTCTCGTGCGCGAGCACTCCCGCAATGGCCGATTCGTCGTCGACGAATTTCAGCAGTCCCGTATAAACATAAATGCCGCCGGCCGGTATCGTGAACGCATTGACAGTCTTGTCATCATTGATGACTGTGATTTTGTAATGAAAATCTTTATTCTGCACGTTCGGGGAAGAGACGATACGGTCTTCGATGCCCTGAAGATAATTGGTGAGTGTTGGATTATTCAGCACCGGATATTGGCGTGGGTCGGCGGCAATTTGTTGCGCCATCTGCTGCCCGAGTTGCACATCGTCGGATTTTGAAAATAAATTGAGGCCGCCGCTGCAGTTAACACCGGCAACGGTGATCGAAAACAAGAACGCAGAGAGCAAGAGCCAGCGCCGCGCCGTGCGGCTGTATATGATCGATCGCATAATTAATTTTCAGAAAGTGTCCGATTCTTATTCGGCAATGGTATGGTCAACCGGCGCCCGTTCAAGGGACTTCCGGCGATTCGCCGATCTTCCATAGTCCAAACCGTTCGGGATACGCGACGCCTTCGAGTACCAGCCCGTGGGCAGGCGCGATATACTTGGCCCTGGCGAATTCCTGAGGGCCATCGAGCAGTGCTGCGAATTCCTCGGTCGTCATAATACCCTGTCCGGCCTGGACCATCGCGCCAACGAGCGCACGTACCATTCCGCGTACAAACCGATTGGCACGGATGGTAAGCGCAAAGGTTGTGCCACGGAAATCCCAGCGCGCTTCCTCGACGATGCACCGGTAATGCTCGACATCGTTCGAGCGCTTGCTAAAGCTCGTGAAGTCATGCTCACCGGCAAGCATCCCAGCGGCTATTTGCAGTTTTGAGTCATCCACGCCGCGTTTGATCGCCCAGACGAAGTGCCGGTCGATCGCCGTACGCTCCCGCTTGATTGTGTAACGATACTGACGTGATAGAGCGGAGAAGCGTGAGTGAAAACCATAGGGAACGGTGCGAATATCGCGAATGACGATATCGTGTGGAGTCGTGGCGTTCAGTGCAATCGTCAGTTTAAATGCCGTCATTTCGATCTCATCGGGAAACTCGACATGCGCGACCATTCCTCGCGCGTGAACGCCCGCGTCCGTCCGCCCTGCACCTAAGACCGAAATATCCCGCGCGAATAACTGGCGGAATGCTTTCTCGATCTCGCCCTGTACCGACCGGCCATTATCCTGAATTTGCCATCCGGCAAAATCCGTCCCGTCGTATTCGATGAGGAGTGCGAGTCGCAAATGTAATAGGATAGTATTTATCGGTCCATTCAAGGAGTAGCTCAGCGGACTTCTACAAAACGATAGCAGATAGAGACATGTTTCGTATGCTTACTTATAATAAGAACATTTACTTCTGCGGAATGATGAACGTATTTTTGTGGAATGGGCTATCTTGAAGACCATCATTTAGAAGGTTTTGAATGGGACGAGGGTAACAGCTATAAAAGCTGGCTGAAGCACGGCGTTTCAAATTCCGAAGCTGAGCAGGTCTTTTCAAACAAGCCCTTTTATTTCTATGGCGACAATATTCACTCCAGTAATGAAGAACGAAAGATCATTATGGGCAAAACCGATACGGGAAGAGCTGTGTTAATCTCCTTCACACATCGAGGCCAAAAAGTGAGGGTTATCTCTTCTCGCTGGATGGGCCGCAGAGACAGAAAGCGATTTAATGAAGCAATTAAAGGAGATACCAAACTTTAAGACGGAGGATGAGGAGCGCGAATTCTGTGACAATGTCGAGAATATTTTCGATTATCTTGACCCGGAGAAGTTCGTTTTGACTGACC